>QAKH01000042.1 GCA_003343885.1 Clostridiales bacterium
TCAGCAGATACAGCGTCATCATTGGTGAGACCGATAACCTGAGTAATATCAAATTTAAAAGCATTACCTTTTTTGATAAAGAACTGTTGAGCAGCTAAAAGATAAGCACTGTAACCGTCAGCAATAAATTTAAAGTTTTCAGGCAGTTTGTCTTTGAAACCTCTGAAAGCCATACGCATAGCAAGGATGCAAGGACCGACACCACGATTGTCGGAAACCTGATAGCCTAAAATGGAACGGGAAACCGCATCCATAATAAACCAGATGTAACCTTTAATGCCACGAATTTTAATATATGTTTCATCTGCAACAAGAGTGTTTGATGGTTCATAATCGTAGTTGTCAACAAAAGGTTTAATGACAAGTGCGGCAGTTCGGGCGTAATTGGCAACCATCTGATGAGAAATTTTAATACCGTAAAGGTCATTCATTGCCTGAGCAGTTTTGCGGAGAGATAGTCCTAAATTGACATGCAGAGTAAGGCACAAGGACATAATGTGTGCGTTATGCTTTGAGAATTTAAGCGAAGATGAGTTTTTTGGCAGAGATGAAAGCTCCATATCAAAAAAGTCAACAGTAAATTCACGGTAGATATAGTGGAGTTTGTAGTTGTTTTTACCATAAGGCTCGGCAAGATGCTTTTTATCAACCTTTTTAAGATTGTTAAGATAGTATGGACATTTAGGATTAACACATTTGTGTACTCTGAAAAACTTCCGGTCTTTCTTGGCTACAAGGGTATGTGAGCAATGCGGACAGAATAATGCAATAGTGTCAGGAACAAAGGTGGATGAAGATTTTCCGCAAACCTTGCAGAGAACTTGGTCATTGGAACCGTTGTTTCTGTAAAGATAAGCCTTCGGAGCACTGCAATGGGGACAGATGTAGTCATCAGGAATATTGCATTCACCACGACGTTTTACAGGAGTAATAATAACATCATATTTCCATTTTATGTATGCAATAAAGTCTTTGTAGTACCATCGTTCTTGTGGCTGAAGTTTCTCTTTCTTAATTAGAGGTGGCTCATCAACTTTAAATTTTTGATACTCGGGCGAATTGGAATCATCAAAAATCCATTGTCTGAGAGGTATATACTTGCAGATAAATTTAAAAAGAAAAGAAATTATTTGCAAAAGGTATTGATTTTGAATAAGTAAATATTGTATAATTGAGTTCATAGCAATAGTCTCCTTTTGGACTGTTTATTTAATTGATGTGTGCAACTCAATTATACAGCAAAAGGGAGGTTATTGCTATATTTTTATGCAAGAATCGTAAAACCTCCCGAAAAATCAAGGTTTTAACAATAGTTAAAATAAAAAACGGGGCGTCAATTTGACACTACCATTTATAATATGGAGGATTTACAGTATGATTACAGCAGGCGATTTCAGAAACGGCCTTACATTTGATATGGACGGCAGCGTTATGCAAATCATCGAATTTCAGCATGTTAAGCCGGGAAAGGGTGCAGCGTTTGTAAGAACAAAGCTGCGCAACGTAATTACCGGAGCAGTAATTGAAAAGACTTTCAACCCGACCGATAAGTATCCGACAGCTCTTGTTGAGAGAAAGGAAATGCAGTACCTCTACAACGACGGAGAGCTTTACTACTTCATGGATATGGAAACATATGAACAGCTTCCGATAGACGCTTCAAAGCTTGGCGACAACTTCAAGTTTGTCAAGGAAGAAATGATGTGTAAAATCATGTCTTATAAGGGCACAGTATTCGGAGTTGAGCCGCCTATGTTCGTTGAGCTCAAGGTTACCGAAACCGAACCCGGATTCAAGGGAGATACAGCAACAGGCGCATCTAAGCCGGCTACCCTTGAAACAGGCGCAACAATTAAAGTTCCGTTGTTTGTTGATATAGGCGACGTACTCAGAATTGACACAAGAACCGGAGAATACCTGGAAAGAGTATAACATTCCAAATTTTGAAAGGAGAATTGCTATGGAAATCAAGGAAAGAGTATCTCATCTTAAGGGACTTGTTGAGGGAATGGAATATGACCTTAGCACCAAAGAGGGAAAGATAATTTCGGAGATTATGGACATTCTTGAGGATATGGCATATGAGCTTGAGGGCGTAAACGAAGATATTGAAACTCTTTACGATTACGCAGACGAGCTTGATGCGGATCTTGGAGACGTTGAAGAAGAGCTTTACGGCGAATTTGACGACGAAGACTATGATGACGAGTGCGACGGCGACTGTGATTGTTTGGATGATTGCGGATGCTGCGGGGAAGATAAAGAGTAATCTCAGTACTGTTTTTGGATAATTTGGATTATTTTGGACAAATTGTCCTGTCCCGGGTGTCTTATGTTTTCAGATAAAACAGCCCTTAAAAATGAATAATGTTAAAGACACGGAGTTGACGGTAAGTCAATTCCGTGTTTTTTGTTTTATTAAATTGAAAATTAAGACAGTTGGATTTTTGTCCATTGATTGTACGTTTTTATCTATTTACAAAATAACATAATCATGCTAAAATTATCATATGTGTAAAGATTTGCGGAAAATAAATAATTATTTTGTGTGAATTTTACTAAATACATGGAAAAGGAGAAAAAACATGAAAAAGACAAGAATTTTGCTGTGTATTTTAACCGTGTTGACAGCACTTGCTTTGTCGGTATGCGTCAGTGCGGCGGACGACCTCGTCTTTACATTTGAAAACGAAGAGTCCTTAAACGGCTGGTCGCTGTCATATCTGAGGTATAATTTTGAACCCGGGTATTTTAACGGCTATGCAACTGAGAAGTCGGCGAATCTCAGCGATCCGATGCTTATAAGCCCGACTATAAACATAAACGCCGAGGACTATCGTTACATAGTCGTTAATATGAAGTATTCTTTGGACGCAACCTGGAATCGAAACGGAACCATGTTCTTCTTGGTGCCGGGCGGATCTTGGAGTCAGACATACTCTGTTACAAGTGATAAATTTGAGAATCTTACCGAAAATGACTTTGTAAACATAGTGTACGATATGTCAAAATCTGAGCTATGGACAGGCTCTATCAGCCAGATACGCTTTGATCCGTTTGAAGCGCCCGGCTCAATAGGTCTTAAGTCCATAACCTTTACAAATACCCTGCCGGAAGAAACACAACCGGACGAGGGGGATGGCGATGATGAAGGCAATACAGAACCGACTAAGGAAATAGGAGTGTTCTTAAAGCCGTATACATATAATAACAACTTTACAGACGTCCCGTCAAACGAGTGGTACGCCTCAGAGGTTGCCAACGCATACGAGCTCGGACTTTTTGCCGGTAAATCCGATACACAGTTTGATCCTTACGGAAACATGACAGTAGCCGAAGCGATAACACTTGCCGCAAGGACTAATAACAATTACGGCACAGCAGACTATGATTTTTCGGTTGCCGACGGTGAACAGTGGTATGAGCCGTATGTTGAGTATGCCGTAAATAACGGGATAATTTCCGAAACTGATTTTTCGGATTACGACGCTCTTATCACAAGAGGACAGATGGCGAAAATATTCGCCTCTGCACTTCCTTCCTCCGAGTACGCATATATAAACAGCGTTGCAAGTATTCCTGACGTTCCGAGGACAAGCGATTATTTCAGCGCAGTTTATAAGCTGTATAACGCAGGAATAATCATGGGTAACGACGGTTACGGAACCTTTGCGCCCGACAATAATATAACAAGGTGTGAGGCGGCTGCCATAATAAACAGAGTTGCCATAAAGGATAACAGGCTTTCAAAGAATCTTATAAGTTCCGTGCCTCAGGTGAACCGCAACGCGTTTACCATGTCAAGCGAAGCTAAATTCCTCATGGACGACGAAAAGTTCCGTCATACCCACCTTGAGGGTATTCCCGGAAACTGGGATCTCGTTCAGATTATGGACGCCCCCAGCAAGGTCGGCAGAGCAAGCTATAGCCTTGTAGATAATTCTTCCGAAAACGAAGCTTATTTTGTAAGAAAGTTCTTTGAGGTAAGCGACGGGGTTCTTGATTTTGAATTCGGCGCACGCATATACGGCCGCGACGGAGCTTTCCTCACATTTACCGACGGAGCAGGTATGCCTGTGGTTTACGTATTGCTTGACCACGGCAATTATACCGTTCTCGCTCCCGACGGAACATATACCGACACCGGTATCAGGTATTCTTCTTCCACCGTACACTTTAATTTCCATATAGATATGGATAAAAAGACGTTTGACCTTGGAATTGACGGCGCTTACGCCGGAACATACCCGACTGCGTCAAACAACGCCATTTCACAATTCCGTTTCGGTGTTACTGAATCGGGCGTTATGACTGTGACTGCAAACTATGCGTTCCTTTATCATAACTACCTGATGCTTGAAAAGTTCGCAAACGCCCCTGATAATATTCTTCCGTATAACGTCAACGTGATATCCGACGGCGGAAAAGTATCAAAGAAGAGCATGTACACCGACCGGTCAAACGGAGGGACTGTGGCTCTTGAGTCGAACGCCGGCGGCAAAACCGGAATTTCCGGTGCGTTTGAGAGCGCAAGCGGAAATGTTGTGTTCGAAAGCTATATCTTCTTGCCTGAGGACGTTAACGGTGCGAAAGTAGCCCTTACTTCTGCCGGAAACGAGGTATTTTCTCTCAAGACTGTCGACGGCAACTTTGTCGCTCCCGACGGAAGCATAGTGAAATACGTAACAAAGAACCTTTGGACAATAGTCAGATTTGAAGCTGACACCGCTGCATCAAAAGCTCTTGTAAAGATAAACGGAAAAGAAGTCGGAACATATGACTTTACTGCTCCCGCTTCATTCATAGACGGATATGAAATTACCTATACTCCGTCAACCGAGTCTACAATGTATACCGATGAAATCTCGGCGTTTATAAAGCTTCCGTACCCTGATGACTATGTGCCCGAACCGGTTATTCCCGAATCGGATTACTTCATCGGCCTTAACGTTTGCTCACTCTGGAGAGAGGGAACACATTACGGCTGGGAAGAAATAACCGCATACCCTGAGCTTACTCCCGTACTCGGGTACTATGACGAGGGAAGCCCCGAGGTGTCCGACTGGGAAATCAAAATGATGACCGAGCACGGTATTGATTATCAGATTTTCTGCTGGTATCCGGACGGAAACAGCACTGAACCGATTTTCCGTACCCGTATGAACGAAGCTCTAATCGACGGATATATGAACGCACGTTACAGCGACATGATGCAGTTTGCTATAATGTGGGAAAACTCCTCAACAAACGGAATGTCGTTTGAGGACTTCAAGAACAATCTTGTTCCGTACTGGATAGAGTATTTCTTCAAGGATCCGAGATATGTCAAGATTGACAATAAACCGTTGTTCACCATTTGGAGCCTTGACAATAAATTCAGCGGCGTATCTGCTAAGGAAGCGCTTGACTATTTGCGCCAAGAGTGCGTAAAAGCCGGTTTTGACGGATGTGAGATACTGCTTTATTCCTCGAACACCGACGCTTCCTATAAATCAACCATGGACGCTTCCGGAATTGACGGACTTTGCGCTTACCACTGGGGAGCAAGCGGAGCGGACGTTGAAAAACAGCTTTCTAATCTTACCGCTTACAGCGCGCTCGACTATACAATTCCTACAATAAGCGTCGGTTTCGACTACGTTGGATGGGGAATGAGCAAGCAGAGAAACGGCTTGCTTGATCCTGCGGATTATCCGGTTCTCGCTGACGCTGTGAAGTCCGCGCTTGCTGAAAGGCAGGCTGAAGGCGCGAAGTATTCCAACATGGTGCTTATTTCAACATGGAACGAGTACGGCGAAGGAACATACGTAATGCCGACCGAGCGTTTTGGCTTCGGATACCTTGACGCAATAAGAACGGCGTTTACTAAGGACAATACTGAACATAATGATTTAACTCTCACCGCTTCTCAAAGACAGCGTATAAATTACCTGTTTGACCAGAACAGACAGATGCTTCGTCCTCAGATGTTAGAGGGCACAGACGCCGAAGAAGAGGATCCGTATGCCGGCGCTCAGGTGGTCAAGAGCATAACATTTGATACGCCTGAGTCCGCTGATATCTGGAGCACCTATGAAGGCATGAAATGGGAAATTGAAGACGGAGTTATGGTAATTACGGCAACGTCTAAAGATCCCGCAATATTCCTGAAGAGCAATATGTCGGAGCCGGTTTCCGCAAACGAAGCCAACGCAATTAAGATACGCGCGAAGGTCACCGCGTCTACCGCAAGCTCAATTGAGGTGTTCTTCAGGACGGATGACGGAAAGGATTTCTCACAGGATAAATCCGGACGTCAGGCACTTGTTCTCAATGAATGGCACGATTATTACATTGATTTTTCCAAGAATGCCGGATGGAAAGGCAATATTGTAAATATCCGTATAGATCCTATAAGCTATACGCCGGAGCTTATCGAAATAGAGTCAATAGAGTTTGTTAAGCTTCCTGAGGCAAAGGAACCGTTTACGGTTGACATTATCGGCGGAGCGCTTACGCTTACCAAACCCGCTGATACAACAGACGGACACCTTATGATTCCGCTTTACCCGGAAGACGGCGTGTTCTCAAGAATGAAGTGTACGTACAGCTGGGATAAGAACACAAAGGAACTTACCGTCACAAACGGCAAGCATACTGTTGTAATGACAATAGGAACGGACGACGTTGTGGTTGACGGAGTGGCGAAAAAGTTTTACGCGGCTTCGTATATGTACGACGGACTTCCGGTAGTTCCGTTTGACAGCCTTGTGGAGGCGCTCGGATATTATGTTGTTTACCACGAGGACGGAAACGGGGCAAGTATCATGCTTAACAGTCCTGAGGACTATGATATTATAAACTCACGTGTTCCGTATAAGTACGAATTTAATCTTGAGGGCGACGTCGAGGACTGGAGCGCTCAGAACGCAACATTTTCAGTCAAAAACGGAACGCTTGTCGGAGTGTCAAGCAATTCTGACCCGGCGGCTATTTCTCCTTCGCTGAGTGTTGAAGCAGAAAAATATCCCGTTATAAAAGTCCGCATGAAATGGGAAAGAGATAATGTTGCAAACAACGATTATATAGGCATATACTTCAAGACTTCGTCTACCGGACTTTCCGAAAGCCGCAAAGTATCAATCCCGTTAGACGCTTCGAGCAACGGTGAGTTTGTAGAGTTTACCTTTAATATGGCAGATCATCTGCAATGGAACGGTAAAATAACAGGAATACGTGTTGACCCGTTCAATGCTCCCGGAACATTTGAAATAGATTATATCCGTTTTGAAATGGATGAAGAAGCTGAGATTGCACAGCAGTACGAACAGGATAGAGCCGAAAATCTTGACGATACCATTGCCAACGGAGATGCCGAAATCAAAGAATATAATCCTATGACGTCGGATAACGCTACCATAACGATCGTTGAGCGAGATGACGAGGGATACTGTTACGATGTTCAGTCAAAAGCCGGTCAGAACTGGACATACTGTTGCCAAAAGGTCAAATTTACACCCGGAACAACATATGTGATAGAATTTGACGCCAGAATGACAGGGCTCAACGACGGCGATACGACGGAGGGGCTTACGACAAATATTCACGCAAATCTCATGTATAGCGGAGGCAGCGGACGCGACCATTTCAAGAGTGCAGGAAACCTTGTGATGTCGGCGGATTACGAATGGACTCACTACTCTGTTGAGATTACGGTTGGTCCTGAGTGTGACAACACAAATGACGTGTTCGGAATATACACTAACCCCATAAATCAAAAGGGCGTAAATTATCAGCTTGACAATATCACCATTACTCCAAAAGAATAATAAGCATCTACAAAAGTAAGCGTTTGTATAGGCTGGCGCTTGACTGAACAATAATTTTTCCTTTATTGCAAATTAACCTAATAACCGCAGGACTTCATAAGCAAAAGCCCTGCGGTTTTATTTTATTCTTTTTTTCTAAACAGTGTAAGCTAATTATAAAGGTATAATTTTTGCCTTTTTGAGCGAAAAAGATATTTTTCCTTGCTTGTAGAGTGCGAATGTTTACGCCCCCTCGACTGCGCCCCCTTTTTCTTTCGGAGAAAAGGGGGACAAAAGAACTTTAATTTGACAAGCTGAAGTCCCCTTTCGTTAATGAAAGAGGACTTTTCGCGCATAATGTTTGATTTTAAATATTCAAACCAACAATCAGTTTGTTTATTCAACAACAACGCTCACGTTGTCAAACATGTAGCTTACGCCTTCGTTGTTGGCAGGATTTGTGTAGAAGGTAAATTCATCGGTTGCAAGAGGAGTTACATCCGCCGGAACTTCAAAGGAGAATGTCAGCGTTTTCCAGCCGTCTGAAGGAGACATTTCTTCGCCGAAAACAACGTGGTCAACCGTTCCGGCGGAATCCGTGTAACGTGCATTGCAATGGAATTTTGTTTTTATATCCGTGTTTCCGGATACCGTGCCGATAAGTTTGGCATCAACCGTAACGGTATACTTTTTACCAGGCTCGTATACGGCGCTTTGGCGTGCATATGAATAAGCCGCTTTTGCCGTGACTTTATACACATTGCTGCCTGTTGTTTCGTCTTTTACGATTTCTATAGTAGAATCCTTTGTCGAGTTGAAGAAGGCAATATTATCTGTATCTTCAGCATCACCGTTGATTATTTCAAAGCCTCTGGCAAGACGCTCTGCTTCTTCCTTAGCTTTTTGTTCTGCTAATTCCTTGTTCTCCTGGATCCTTATATAGTCAATCTCAAAGCTTCCGTTTCCGCTTATCGGGTCAATTCTGACGCTTGTGACTGTGCCGTTCCAATAGGTGTTCTGCGTGCAGTCAAACACAAACTCAACGAATTCGCCGTTTGAGGAGGTTCCTTCAAGCGGGAACCTGAGACTCTTTGCCTGATCCGCAGTAGTGTTTGTGTCAGTTGTGAAGAACAGTTCGATATGGCTTCCTTCTTTTTCTACGTCATACTTCATTGATACAACAACCTGGTTATACTTTGAAGCGTCAATCTCAACATTTGACTGTGAAACAATCGGATCATACCAACCGTCGGATTTCTTGATTGCTGTTCCCTGAAGAGTGCCGTTCATTATAATCATGCTTGTGTTTGCGTACCCGAATCCCTCAGCGTCGCCGGTTATTTCAAATTCATATTCAAACGGAACTCTGCTGTTGATAATTTCATTGTATTCTTCGTCAAATTCAGACATGTATATGACGGCTTTTAAAAGTTTGTCTTCCATTGTGTAAGTAATACCGAGCGAGTCGTAAAGGAAGTACAAAGGAAGTACCGGGATACCGTCTTTGAGAGTTACGGCTTCCTTAAGCTTGACTTCTGTGCCATCTACAAGGGCTGTGTCGCTGCCAACCGTGAATACTATTTCGTTGTTGTCAGCAGTAGCGATAAGAAGCTTGCCGGTGTATCTCGACCACTCATAGTAGAAATTGTGAATCTGGAAGAATCCTGCTTCAGGCTCAGCTGTGACGTACAGTTCGCCGCCGCGTTCTTCAGGAGCGAATACAGGCTTATAAAGTCTGAAGTTTGCCGATATTGTTATAGGAAGCTGTGCATCAGAGTAACCGAGGAATTCAAACTTTGCCACTTCAAATGTTCCGGGCTTATTAAGAATATCAAGTCTGAACGACTGTACCTTGCCGCTCCATGTTTCGCAGCCGGCGGTGCTTATTACATATTCCTTGAAGTCATCGGATTTTTGAATATTGAAACCGAATGACTGTTCCTGTGCCACTGAGGGAAGCTTATCTGTTGTAAAGAACAATTCCGTATAAGCGTCAACATTAGATTTGATTGAAAGGCGGATCGCAACGATATCTTCTGTTTCAGTCGGCTCGAATAGCTTATCTTTCTTGATTGTTACGGCAGAGTCGTTTTCGGTCGTTGTTGCAATAATTACATCGCCCTCAACACTGCTTTCCGCAATTCTCATGGCAGGCTCCATGTCAGCGCCGGTAGCTGTATACAGAACCGCCTCGGGAGTGTCTGACGAAGGCTGCTCAATGTCAAGTCTTTCAAGAGAGGTCTTGGAATCAGGGTAGAGATGACCGAGACGAGCTTTCTGCTGTTCGGTTGGGTAAATGTTGGACGAGTGGTCGGTAACTCCCGAAATTACTTCTGCAATATTCTCAAGATATCCGAATCCATGAAGCCCTTCGCACGGCATTACGTAGGTACCCTCACCAAACTCGTTCCAGGTCGATACTATGAGCGTGTTTGCTTTCCAGCCGGTTTCCTCGGTGAGATAGTCATTTTTGATATACTCAAGTACCTTCCTGTGTTCTTCAAGGCTTGCCATGGGCTTTCTTACGCCCGACCAGCCTATATTGTTAAATCCAACGGAAACTGTCGGAACAATGTGAAGTTTTCCGTAGTCCTGATTTTTCTGGAGTCTGTTTATTGTGTTCTCGGCATAAACACCGTCCTGCTGCCAGTGGTAAGCGTACGCGGCTGTTCCGCCCATTGCTGCCATTGCCTCAAAAGAAGCGGCGTCGGTGCGGTGGCTGTCGGCGAAGAATATCATAACGCCGTCAAAGCCGTATTTCTTGATGTCCTCGTTCATGAATTCAATGGCTTCAATGCAGCCGGAATTTGTTCCGCCGAACGCCTTCTGGAAGTTGTTGTAATTCCATACGGTAAATACTATTTTGTTGTCAATAGTGTAAAATCTGTTATCAAGGAAATAGTAGTCAACCCAGTAGCTCCAAATGTATTCCTTGAACTGCTCAAGACTCGATACATTAACGCCGTTGTTTTCCCACATGAAGGTAAATTTCATCATGTCGGCGTATTCTGCGTTAAAGTATCCGTCGTGGAGCGCCCAGTTGAGATTTGAACGCTTTATCGGTTCCTTTATGTCGCCTGACGGACAGTACCAGCAAAGATGCTGAACGTCAATACCGTTTTCAACCATAAACTTGATTTCCCAGTCAGCAACCTCTGTAAGTCCCTCGTCATAGTATCCGAGAGCGGGTTCGATGTCGGGATATCCTGTTACTGCTCCCCAACCAAAGTGGGTTCCTTCTCTCCAGAGTGAGCAGATATTGAGGATTACATCATATCCGTCATCTGTTATAGGAGTCGGAGTGGGGCAGTAGTCGTCATATTCGTGAGTGAGGAATACTTTTACATCATCAAAGTAAGCAGTGCCGCCGGTGACACCTATTGTTACGTTGTCAACAGTTGCAGCGTAAGCGTCGAGGGCGCCATCACCGACGATTTTGCCGTTTACCTTATATGTAACCGTTCCGTTAACCGTGTCCGCCTCTATGCGCAGACACTGCCAAATGTTGTTTGTGTGGTGGCGGAGCTTTGTTCCGTCGGCGGTGAACACGCCGTCGTTATTTATAACAAGCTTTGCTACCGAGGTATCGCCGCTGTTGAGAGAAACGTAACCGGTGTCGGCGTCCTCGGGGAAAAGCATGTATGTTTCAAAAATAACGCTTCCGGAAATGGGATTAAATGACTGCTTTGCGACCGATCCGGCAGTCATTTTTGCGCTGTTTACGTCATAGTAGCCCTGTCCGCCGGTATATACCACCTCACCGGTGCCTGTAACTTCCCAGGCCGAGAGAGCTGAGCCGGCAGGGTCAAGGAAGAGCTCGTTGACAAGATAGTCCTTGTATACGTCGCAGCGATCAACCGACAGATACAGCAAGCCCTCTTCATCAGAGCCTATGTAAACACGTGAAGCGGTAACATCGCCAACGGTAAAGCCTGTGCCGATTTTGTTTCCGTTGATATACAGTACGGCTGTATTGTTGTCAAGGTCGGCTTTCATTTTTACGTAGTATTTTCCGTCGGCAACTTCCACTCCGGTGTCTGTGCCCTGGAAGAAGAACTTTCCTCCTACGGTATCAAGACTCATTAAAGAGTTTTTGTCATCGTCAGTAATACGGAAATACGTACCGTCTTCTCCAAACTGAATGTTGGCTATAAACTCAAACCCGATAAGTCCTTCTGTTACGTCGTCTATGTCGCGCCACACTTCGACTTTTCCGTTAGGGATGAAGTCACTGAGCCCGTTAGGTCCGCTGGACGAGCCGGTTGAGCTGCGGTTGTCAAGTGTCCATGGAGAAGTTATTGAGTATCCTAAATTATTTGATGCAAAACTACAGCTTCCGTCATTTATCAGGTAGTAAGCGTCGTCGTAGTTAGCGTCAACGAGAGTTTTTTGAAGTCTGCTCTCAGGAAGCGCTACTCGGTTGATTATGGCTGCAGCCTCTGCACGGATAATATTGTTATTGGGCATGAAAGTACCAAACTCATCATTTCCCATCACGACTCCGGCGTTATACAGAAGAGCAAGGCTGTCGTAATATGAGTTGGTTTCGGGAACGTCCGGAATTTCATCCACACTGTTTCTTGCGTTTTGTTAAGTTAAATGAAAGTTGAGACCTTGAACTCCTTATGGTATAATGGTTTTA
>QAKH01000039.1 GCA_003343885.1 Clostridiales bacterium
GGTCACGGAAAATCTACAGGTGGTGATACGCCCCAGCCGAAGTGGAGAACTTACCATCGCGGAGATTGACCATCAACTGGAATCTCTGGCCCAGGAATTTGATGCCGCCCTTATCACTGTAGCCTCCGGCAATAGTGCCGACTACACTGAACGTTTCAAGGCGATCTTTGCCCAGCAAGCAGAACTGAAAGCCAAACGCGCTGAGCTGGAACAACAGCAAGCAGAAGATACCGAATTGACCAGCCACATGGAGCTGGCCGCAGACGCTCTGGAGCTGGCCGGTACAGCCATTGCTGAATGGGACGAATACCAAATTCGTGCGTTGGTAGAGTCTGTCAGGATATTGTCTAAAGATGAAATACTGGTGCGGCTGAAAAGCGGGATCGAGAAAATTGAAAGATTACAGAAGTAGACATAGCTCATGAACGCTATAAGTATTATCTAACTGATGGTAGAGATTTTCCAAAATGGAAAGTTTCTTTTGCGGGGGAACATTTTCTAAGCATTGAGAAAGGCGGATGATTTCCATTTCATGTTCCAGTTTCGTTAACCGTCTTGAAATGACATCAAACTCCTTTGGTGTGTAGGTGCGGTTTGTCCCTTGGATGGAACAGTACTCCTTCCGCCAGCGGTAAAGTGCTCCTTGGGCACTGTGCAGCTCATGGGCGAGAGATTTAATGGATTCTCCGTTTTGATAACGCCAAGCTGCCTTGGTTTTAAATTCGAATGGATATTTTTTGGCATAGCACCATCTCCTTGCGTTAAGATATTGCTATTATAATGAATATCTTCCTTCGAAACCACTCGACGTAAAATCGTAAATCTGATATACTGAAAAGCAATGGCAAATATGTCTTAAAATTGCTCTGAACTTATTTGAAAAATCAGTTTTACGTTAGGAGGAAATGGAAGTGTCTAAAATTAACCAAATACAGACGGCTATTTTATCTCTTGGTTCTGGTGCATATCAAAAACTGATGGATTCGTATGTTATGAAAAAGTATGGTTTTTCAAATATTATGCCTTTGGGATCACATTCTGGAACCAATAAAGTGACAAAAGGAACTCCGGATTCATTTGTACAGTGTGCAGATGGGCGTTTTATTCTAATTGCTCATGGTTCTGTGGAAAATCACGCATACAACAAAGTCAAAGCGGATATCTTAAGCTGCTTAGATACGGCAAAAACAGGGATACCTATTGAAGATATTTCACAGATTATTTGTTGTCATACATCGACAAATTTTACCCCAGGGCAGGTAAAAAAGCTTTGCTCATATTTTGAGAACACAATTCTAATTGGACTCGGAGAGGTATCTTTCGACTTGTATCTTAAGTATCCTGATCTTGCTAAAGACCACTTAAATATTGACATTGATACCCACCAGATTTTTAGCCTTGAAAGTTTTCTTACATATTTTTCATACAATCCATATTCAACATCTCTTGATATGCCATTGTTGTGCAGAGAGCAAGAGCTGGAATACATCGATCATGTACTAAATGAAAGAGATGTGATTTTGCTTTCCGGACCCGCTGGAGTAGGAAAGACACGTCTCGCACTTGAAAGTGCGAAAATATTTGCGGAAAGTAACAACTATGATTTAAAGATTATCCGCTCAAATGGGAAAACGATTTATCAGGACTTAGTGGCGGCTTTTCCGGATGAAAGCAATTATATGGTTGTGGTTGATGATGCGGATCAGCTTACAGAACTTCGCTACCTACTTGAACTTTCTGCAAATAATCAGAGATATCATGCTGTAAAAATTATTATTACAGTCAGAGACTATGCCAGAGAAAAGTTGCTGAAAGCAATAAGAACTGTGCTTATTCCCAACCAATACGAAGTTCATGCGCTATCAGATGATAGTGTTACAAAAGTCTTGTCAGACAATCTTGGCATCCAAAATGATCGCGTATTGGAACAAATAAAGATTATTGCCAAAGGTAACATTCGCTTGGCGATTATGGCCGGAATGTGTGCCCTTAATGGGAAATTTGGGTCCATACAAAATGCATTTGATATATTTAACGACTATTATGGAGATATAATTGATAAATTTGACAGGAATGAAATCCTCGTTGCTGCCATTATTGCTTTTTTTGATAAGTTTAATTTGAAGGAAACTGAGCTCCCATTTAATATTGCATTGCAGCACGGGATAAGCACAGTGCAATTTCGAGATATGTGCTTATCGTTGCACCGCAAAGAGGTTATTAGTATTTTTGATGACAAAGCAGTAAAATTCGAGAATCAAAATCTCAGAGATTACTTATTGTATTACGCATTTTTTAAAGAAAAGTGGCTATCACCCTGTGATTTGATATGCCAAGCGTTTCCCACATATAAGAACAGAGTTGTATTTGCATTTAACACGTTAGTTCGTTTATTCAATTCCCCAGAGAATATTGCGTTCATCGAAGGAGAGATCAGAGCAGCGTGGACGAAGGTGAAAAAACTGCCTACAGCTACTGCTTTTGAATTTGTCGCAACATTCTATAATGCTATCCCGGATGAGGCACTATTGTATTTGAAGAAGAAGATAGACACGCTTCCGGAAGCCCATGCAGACATGCTCAAATATGACTTTGAGAAACATAAAAATTATCACACGATTCGCTCAGAAATAATCAGCATTTTGATTGGGTTCAAATACACAGATTATTTTATAGATGCTATTCAGCTTGCACTGTATTGTTTTGAAAGAGATAATAGCGAGCCAATGGATATCTACTTTTTGTTTGGAGAACGGTGGGGAATTGGTCTCAATTCCTATAAGCGCGGATATGCTGAGGAGCGCGTCCTGCTTAAGCAATTGCAGGAGTATCACAAGGAAAATCACTCCATTTTATCATCTTATTGCTTAATATTTGCCGCAGAATATTCGCTGAGAACGCAATACTCCGCAACAGAATGGAATTATGATAAATCGACGATCTATCAACTGGGGGTGGTGGCTTGCGATGAAGTCTTTGAACTCCGTTCGTTGGCACTGGAGTCTCTTTTCTCAGTGATCAGCGATTCTCCGGTTCGGAAATATGCCGTTACAATGATGTTAGAATACCCAGTTTATTCGGCATCCGAATTCGATGAACAGGTTATCGCTCATGATGTAAGTATACTTGATGCCATTTTCCCCCGACCAATAGATACAACGGATTTTTCAATTTGCGAAATACTCCATCATTTTGAAGATGTCTGTATCGCGCAGGGAATTGATTGGCCTGCCTCCCTTCCAAAGAGTAATCAGAATAGCACATACAGACTTTATACCACATTGAGTAAGGAGTGCCTTCGAAAGGGCGATAAAATAGAGAATGTTGAGTCGCGGCGTGTAGATGCTATTGAGCAGATGGCGGTTAATGCGTCTTTGCAAGAATTGGATTGCTTGTGGGAGATGCTCAGGTCTGAAGTAACGGAGAGTAGCAGTAGGGATCGCTGGATCATAGGAAATGGAATTGGAATCCTATTTTCAAAACTTGCACAGTATGATGCATCCAAATTTGTTAATTGCTGCAAAGCCTATATCGATCACCAGACACCGTATTGTGATGAGCGATACAGTATCATCAACGGGTTGATAAAGGTGTTGGGATACGCCAGAGCAGTTGAATTTGTTAACTGTTCGACCTTTGGTGAGAAGAATCATTGGTTAGCAATACTATACGATTTTGTCCCGGATGAGTACATTGATACCGGTCTCATTGAAAAGATAATGGAATGTTTAAGAGGGAGGGGGGTTAGAGAGCATTATACGGTTTCTCTTAAAACTGTTCTAAGAATTAATGGGAAGTTTCCGGGATATCTCAAAAGATATATGGTGGAACTGAATAATCTGGGGGAGAAAAACCCGCATCTGTTATCGGGCTTTTTATTCCGCGTAGGGCATGGTGAATGTATTGGTACGAAAGAACTAGTCGAATACTTTAGGGGAGATATTAATGTTTTATGTACAGCATATATCTATGCACATCAAGGAAGATCCTACTATGATTTTGACGGCGAACTTTTTTCAGAATTAATACGAGGTAACCCTGAGTTCTTGGCAGACTATGTGCATAAAGTTGCGGGGAAGCAGATTGGGAGAGACGGATGGCATGCTCTAAATTTTTTGTGGCAGCAAGATGACTATCTGAAGCTAATCTCTATCGTAATGGAGTGTCTAAAAAACGCAACAAAACCATTTTTTACATGGAATTCCTTAGCGGAGGACCTACTGAGTTCACCTATAAATATGCCGTTAGTTAATAAACGGCGTAATGAGTGGATCAAGTATTATGTCGAAGCAAATTGTTATGATGGAGAGTCAATGCGCTTTTTGTTTGGGATCGTCTGTAATTTGCCGGAAGAACAACGATTACCCGCGATTGTAACGTTTTGCCAATGCAATCCCGCTTTTGAGGCATTTCGAAGCATTTATATAATACCAACACATGCCTCTTGGAGTGGTAGCGAAGTTCCAATTTTAGAACAACACATTGCATTTTTGAGTGAAATTAAAGATAGCTTGAGAGGAATGCAATTCGTTGAACATAGGGCGCATATATCTGAGAAAATTCGGAATTTACAAGAGAGAAAAGAAGACGTACTGTTGAGAGAATTCCTGGAAGAGAGATGATTTTTTGAAAGGGCTCCATTTCCCGAATATTATATCGAGAAACGGAGCCCTTTTATATATTTTCTTTCGACGGACAGGGCCTCATTTGCTATACTTAAAGCAAAGATAATAGTTGGGAGACACCACGATATGAAGAAAATTCTATTCGTTTGCCATGGAAATATCTGCCGCAGTCCGATGGCGGAGTATGTCATGAAGGACTTAGTAGAAAAAGCCGGTTTGGCAGCACAGTTCCATATAGAGTCTGCCGCCACCAGCCGCGAGGAGATAGGCAACCCCGCCTATCCTCCGGCACGGCGCAAGCTGGCAGAGCACGGGATCGCCTGCGGCGGCCACGCGGCGCGGCAGCTTACCAAAAGCGATTACAAGGAATTCGACCTGCTCATCGGCATGGATCAGGCAAACCTCCGGAATATGCACCGCATCTGCGGTGGTGACCCAGATGGCAAGATACATCTGCTGCTGGACTACACCCGTCATCCCAGCGATGTAGCCGACCCGTGGTACACCGACGATTTTGAGGCCACATGGAGGGACGTGCTTGCGGGATGTCAGGG
>QAKH01000093.1 GCA_003343885.1 Clostridiales bacterium
GCCTGATAATCCGCGCACACGCCGATGAACATACCCGCGATGAAGAGCGATTCCGCCACGCCGGACTCGATGTTGGCCGTGGTCTGGAAGCTTTCGCCCGGGGTGGTGGAGAAGCAGTTGAGGTTGAGACAGTCGTTCCAGTCCGCGCGGCCAATCAGCGGCAGGCCGTGCGGCCCCAGATGGTCCAGCGTGAAGTGGAACGACCGGCGAAGGTGTTCCATGAGCGGCTGGCTGAGACGCTCGTCGTTGTCAAAGGGAACGGCCTGATGCAGGATGGAGGCGTCGCCGGTTTCCCGGACATAGGCGGCGGCGCCGAAGATCAGCCACAGGGGATCGTCGTTGAATCCGCCCCCCGCGTCAAAGTTGCCGCGCCGGGTGAGCGGCTGGTACTGGTGATAGGCGCTTCCATCGGGAAACTGCGTGGCCGCAATATCCACAAGGCGCTGCCGCGCGCGCTGCGGAACCATGTGCACAAAGCCCAGCAGGTCCTGCGCGGAGTCACGGAAGCCCATGCCCCGCCCGATGCCGCTTTCATAATAGCTGGCGGAGCGCGACAGGTTAAAGGTAACCATGCACTGATACTGATGCCAGAGGTTGACCATGCGGTCCAGCCTCGCGTCGCCGCTTGCGACCTGATAGCCCGAGAGAAGCGTGCGCCAGTGGGCGGCGAGCGCCTCAAAGGCGGCGTCAAACTGCGCCTCCGTAGAAAAGCGCGAAAGCAGCGCCCGCGCGGGGGCCTTGTTGGCCACGCCTGGCGCGGAGAACTTCTCCGCATCGGGATTCTGGCAAAAGCCCAGCACAAACAGATAGCTCACGCGCGCCCCGGGCGCAAGATCGGCCCGCAGGTGGTGGCTGCCCACGGGGGACCAGCCGCTGGCCATGCTGTTGAAGCTTTCGCCCCGCTCGACGGCGGCGGGATGGTCAAATCCGTTGCAGGCGCCCAGAAAGGTCTCCCGGTCGGTATCAAAGCCGATGACGGGCGCATTGACCGCATAGACGGCATAGTGATTGCGGCGCTCGCGGTACTCGGTTACGTGATAGATCGCGCTGCCCTCCACCTCGATTTCGCCGGTGGAGAGGTTGCGCTGGAAGTTGGTCGCGTCGTCCTGCGCGTCCCACAGGCAGAACTCCACAAAGCTGAACACATCGACCCGCTTTTGCCGATCGGTGCGGTTTTCCAGGGTCAGGAGGGTGACCAGCGCGTCCTCGCCGCGCGGCACAAGCGAGGTCTGCTCGGCGCGCAGCCCGTCTTTTTCGCCCAGGATGCGGGTATAGCCCAGGCCGTGGCGGCACTCGTAACGGTCCAGCGGCGTTTTGACGGGCATCCAGCCGGGGGTAAAGACGCTGTCGCCGTCGCGCAGGTAGAAATACTGGCCGCCCGCGTCGGTGGGCACGCCGTTGTAGCGGTAGCGCGTCAGCCGCAGCAGGCGCGCGTCGCGGTAGAAGCTGTAGCCGCCCCCTGTGTTGGACAGGAGCGTGAAGAAAGCCTCGCTGCCCAGATAGTTGATCCAGGGGGAGGGGGTATCCGGTCTTGTGATGACATATTCCCGGGCTGCGTCGTCAAAATAGCCGTATTCCATGGCGATCCTCCCTGCTTTTATGGCTGTAAGCCTTATGTTCATTGAACGAATACGATTTAGTAACAGCGGCGCCTTACGCAGACAATATACAATGAATATCACAAAAAATCAAGACTTATCTGAAAATTTCCTGTGAAAAACCCGCGATGGACGAAAACGTATTCCACTCGGAACATTGCCGGAAGAAAAATTATTGGGCACTATAATGTAGAAAATGGTTTATAGAAGGACTAATCAAATATTTTTTTCAAAACCACTTGCATTTTGGAACGACCTGGGTTATAATCCTTTACGAAAACAATTTCGTTCAACGATGACAACGGGAAAGAGGAAACCAATGTCAGTGACCATCAAAGAGTTATCCGCCCACTGCGGCCTCTCCGTATCCACCGTGAGCAAGGCGCTCAACGGATATCCCGATATCAGCGAGGAAACCCGCGAACAGGTGCGCCAGGCCGCCGAGCAGCTTGGCTACCACCCCAACGCCCAGGCGCGCAGCCTCAAGCTGGGCCGCACATTTAACCTTGGCGTGCTGTATTCCGACGATACCGAAAGCGGTTTCACCCACAGCTATTTCAGCCCCGTCCTTCAGGCCTTCAAGACCGAGGCGGAGCGCCGCGGGTACGACATCACCTTCATCACCCACCACATGGGCGATACCCGCATGACCTACCTGGAGCACTGCCGCTACCGCAATGTCGACGGCGTATGCATCGTCTGCTCGCATTTCTCCAGCGCCGAGGTGGTGGAGCTGGTGGCCAGCTCCCTGCCGGTGGTGACCATCGACCATGTGTTTCACGACCATACCTGCGTGCAGTCGCAAAACCGTCAGGGCATGGAGGAGCTCACGCGCTACGTCATCGCCAGGGGACACCGCCGCATCGCCTATGTGACCGGCGAGGAGAGCTCGGTCACGGACGTGCGCACGGTCAGCTTCCTCCGGGCCATGAATGAGGCGGGGCTGGATGTGCCGCCGGGCTATCTGGTGCCCGCCGCCTACCACAACCCCGCCGTGACCCGCGAAGCCACCCTCCGCCTTCTCAAGCAGGGCCTGCGTCCCACCTGCATCCTCATGCCCGACGATTACGCCGCCCTGGGCGGCATGGAGGCCGTGCGCGCCTGCGGGCTGCGCATCCCGGAGGATGTGTCGGTGGCCGGATTTGACGGGGTGAAGCTGCTGCAGATGTGCGCGCCCGCCCTGACCACCGTCGAGCAGGACACCCAGCGCATCGGCAGCGAGGCCGCGCGCCAGCTGGTGCACCTCATCGAGCATCCCAGAACCACCTATCACGAGCTGATTACCATTCCCTGCCGGCTGCTGGAGGGCACGACGGTCGCCCGGCCCTCCACCGCCGCCGGCTGATGAAAGCGAAGGATTCCCTCTGCCTGCAGGGAGGGGAAACAATAAAAAGGAGGCATCCATCCATGAAAAAAGGACTGTGCGTGTTTCTCGTACTTACGCTGGCGCTGACGGCGCTGTGCTTTCCCGCCCTGGCTCAGGAGGAGGGCAAGGTGCTCAACATCTGGTGCTGGAATGACGAATTCCAGAGCCGCTTCAACGACTTTTATCCCGAGGTGAAGGAAATCGCCGAAGATAAATCCACCACCACCCTCAACGACGGCACCCTTGTGAAATGGACCATCAACCCCAACACGAACAACAACTACCAGGATAAGCTGGACGCCGCCCTGCTTGCGCAGGAAAACGCCCCGGCTGACGAAAAAATCGACATCTTCCTCTTCGAAGCCGACTACGCCCTCAAATATGTCGATTCCCCCTACACCCTGGACGTGCGCGCCGACATCGGCCTGACCGATGAGGACCTGGCCGATCAGTATGCCTATACTCAGGAAATCGCCTCCACCGACGGCGTGCTCAAGGGCGTGACCTGGCAGGCGACCCCGGGCCTGTTCGCCTACCGCCGCTCCATCGCCAAGGACGTGCTGGGCACCGACGATCCCGATGAGGTTCAGGCGCAGCTGAGCGATTGGGACAAGTTCGACGCCGTGGCGGCCAAGGCCAGCGAAAAGGGATACAAGATGCTCTCCGGCTTTGACGACAGCTTCCGCACCTTCTCCAACAACGTTTCCGCCCCCTGGGTGGACGGCACCACCGTCGTTGTCGACGCCAACATCATGAAGTGGGTCGAGCAGACCAAGACCTATACCGATAAGGGATACAACAACAAGTCCAGCCTGTGGGACAGCGTGTGGGCTGCCGATCAGGGGCCCGAAGGAAAGGTGTTCGGCTTCTTCTACTCCACCTGGGGCATCAACTTCACCCTGCTGGGCAACTCCCTGGCCGACGCCGACGGTCCGCAGGAAGCGGGCAACGGCTGCTTCGGAGACTACGCGGTCTGCGAGGGCCCGCAGCCCTATTACTGGGGCGGCACCTGGATCTGCGCCGCCGCCGGCACCGATAACGTCGCCACCATCCGCGACGTGATGCTCAAGCTCACCTGCGACAAGGAAATCGCCCTGGCCATCACCGAGACGACGCAGGATTACACCAACTGCGTCTCCGCCATGAACGAACTGGCCGCGAGCGACTATCAGTCCGCGTTCCTGGGCGGGCAGAACCACATCGCGCTGTTCGCCGCCGCTGCGCCGGAGATCGACATGAGCAATGTCAGCCCCTACGATCAGGGCTGCAACGAGGGCATCCAGACCGCCTTCAAGGACTACTTCAACGGCGTGATTGATCTGGATACCGCCAAGGCCAACTTTGAAACCCTCATCATGGAAAAGTATCCCGACCTGACCGAAGTTGTCTGGCCGTAAGCAAACAGATCCATCCGGCGGGGGCGGGCCAAGCGCCCGCCCCCGCCCGACGTTTTCCCCACCGACTCATGAGAAGGACAGGGTGATCCTATGCAGCCCGGACTCGGAACGGCCCCCCGCCATCGCGGCGTCAGCTACGCCAAATGGGGCTATCTCTTCATCGCACCCTTCTTTATCGCCTTCGCCGTATTCCAGCTGATTCCGCTGTTTTCCACGGTATATTACAGCTTCTTTGAGCACTACCGCAGCGGGCTGAAAATCATCGGTCCGAACTTCGTGGGCCTGGAGAACTATGCCCGCCTGTTTTCGGCGGATCTGCCCAAGTACTTTGGAAACACGATGCTCATGTGGCTGATCGGCTTTGTGCCGCAAATCGTGATATCGCTGATGCTGGCGGCCTGGTTTACGGACGTGCGCCTGAAGCTGCGGTGCCAGGCGTTCTTCAAGACCGTCATTTACATGCCCAATCTCATCATGGCGTCCGCCTTTTCCATGCTGTTCTTCACCCTGTTTTCCGACAACGGCCCGGTGAACGCGGCGCTGATGTCCATGGGCGTGACGCAGGAGCCGTTCCGCTTCCTCTCCTCGGTCGCGGGAACGCGGGGGCTGGTGGGTCTGATGAACTTTCTGATGTGGTTTGGCAACACCACCATCCTGCTGATGTCGGGCATCATGGGCATCGACGTGAGCCTCTTTGAGGCCGCGGAGATCGACGGGTGCACCTCGCGGCAGACCTTCTGGCGCGTGACCCTGCCGCTGCTCAAGCCCATTCTGGTCTATGTGCTGGTAACCTCGCTGATCGGCGGCCTGCAGATGTTTGATGTGCCGCAGGTGCTCACCGACGGCAAAGGCACGCCCAACCGCTGTGCCACCACCCTCATCATGTATCTCAACAACCACATGTTTTCCAAGAACCTGGGCATGGCGGGCGTGGTATCCACGGTGCTGTTTCTGGTGTGCGGCGTGCTGTGCGTAGTGATTATGCGGACGATGAGCGACGATGTGCGCAAAGGGGGACGAGGAAAATGACCCAGGCTGTGCGCTCGCGGGAAGATTCCCGCGCCCGGCTGAACCTCAGGCGGACGCTATGCTATGTTGTGCTGGCGGTGATCTGCTTCCTGTGCCTGTTTTTCTTCTACGTGCTGGTGATCAACGCCACCCACTCTCATTTTGAGGTGCAGAAGGGATTTTCGTTCCTGCCCGGAACCTCCTTTTCCACAAACCTTCACAACGCCCTCACCGACGCGAACATTCCCGTGGTGAGCGGCATCCTCAACAGCCTGACCGTCTCGGCAATGTCGGCGCTGCTGGCGGTGTACTTCTCCGGCCTCACCGCCTATGGAATCCACGCCTATTCCTTCAGGCTGAAAAACCTGGCGCTGACCTTTATCCTGCTCATTATGTCCATGCCCACGCAGGTATCGGCGGTGGGATTTGTCAGCCTGGTCACCGGCATGGGGCTGGATGACTCGCTCATCCCGCTGTTTTTGCCCAAGATCGCCGCGCCTACGGTGTTTTACTTCATCATTCAGTACATGAAGGGAAACCTGCCCATGGAGATCGTGGAGGCCGCGCGCATCGACGGCTCGGGCGAGTTTCACACCTTCAACCACATCGTCCTGCCCATGATTAAGCCCGCCCTGGCGGTGCAGGCGATCTTCACTTTTGTGCTGGAATGGAACAACTACTTTGTTCCCGCGCTCATCATCAGCTCAAGCCGCAAAAAAACCCTGCCCATTCTGATCGCCCAGCTCAGAAGCGCGGACTTTCTCAAATTCGATATGGGCAAGGTCTATATGTTCATCGCTATCGCTATCGTGCCGGTCATCGTGGTCTACCTGCTGCTGAGCAGGTTCATCGTAGCCGGGGTCACGGTGGGCGGCGTCAAGGAGTGAGAGGATGAGCTTCCCAAAGGAGTTTCTCTGGGGCGTCGCCACCTCCGCCTATCAGATCGAGGGTGCGGCCGATGAAGGGGGCAAGGGGGCGTCCGTTTGGGATCGCTTTTCCAAAGTGCCCGGTCGGATCGTGGACGGGAGCACCGGCGAGCGCGCCTGCGATCACTTCCACCTGTTTCGGGAAGATGTGGCACTGATGGCCGGACTGGGTATCCCCTGCTACCGCTTTTCCCTCTCCTGGCCCCGCCTGATGCCCGACGGGCGCGGGCGGCTTAACCCCGACGGTGTCGCGTTTTATGACCGGCTGATTGATGCGTTGCTGGAAAAGGGCATCCGCCCCTTCGTTACGCTCTTTCACTGGGATTATCCCTGCGCGCTCGCCGTTCGCGGGGGCTGGGCCTCGCCGGACAGCCCGGAATGGTTCGCCGATTATGCGGCCCTGTGCGCGCGCAGCTTTGGCGACCGGGTGCTGGATTTCATCACGATCAACGAACCCCAGTGCTTTATCGGCCTGGGGCATGTCACCGGCGAGCATGCGCCGGGGCTTAGGCTGCCGCCCTCGGAAACCGTGCCGATGGGACACCATGTGCTTCGGGCGCATGCGCTGGCTGTACAGGCGTTGCGCGCGGAAGCGCCCGGATGCCGGGTGGGATACGCGCCCTGCGGCAACCCCGCCATTCCTCTGACTCCGGCGGATGTGAGCGCGGCGCGCAATGCCTATTTCTCCATGCCGCGGGATGTGGAACGCTGGTACTGGAACGTATCGTGGTGGAGCGACCCGGTGATGCTGGGCCGCTATCCAGAGGATGGACTTGCGCTGTATGGCCGCTACCTGCCGCCGGGATGGGAAAAGGACCTTGAAAGCATGTGCCAGCCCTTGGAATACTACGGCCAGAACATCTACAACGGCTATCTTGTCCGGGCCTCGGATACACCCGGCGGATGGGAGGAAGCGCCTCTCCCGCAGGGCGCGCCCCGCACCGCCGCCGGATGGCCCGTCACTCCCGAAGCCCTGTACTGGGGTCCGCGCTTTCTCTATGAGCGCTACCGCACGCCCATCCTCATCACCGAAAACGGCATGTCCTGCCACGATGCGGTATCGTTGGACGGACAGGTGCACGACCCCAACCGGATCGATTATCTTTCGCGTTATCTTGCCGCTTACCGCCGCGCCGCCCGCGACGGCGTGAACACGGCGGGCTACTTTACCTGGTCTTTGATAGACAATTTCGAATGGAACCTGGGGTATACCCAACGCTTCGGACTGGTGTATGTCGACTACCAGACCCTCCGGCGCATTCCCAAGGATTCGGCGCGATGGTATGCGGAGACCATCCGCTCCAACGGCAGAAATGTGGGGCGGGAACAACCAGAGCTCAACAGGAATTGCTGAGGCGCTCCACATGCCTCAGACAGTCAGGCGTTTTCAGTGGCCACAACCCTTTGATACGTTCCTTTAGCTGTGTCCGAAGGAAAAGAGTGAGGACTGTCAGGCCATATATAGCTTGGATGTGTGTTGTGCCACAGAACAACAGGGAACTTGTCGGTCAGCCAAAATATGTGAGCACAGGTGGTCATCTTTTCTCCATCTGCATTGACAAGGCACAGGAATATGGCTTTGACAGTGTTGTTACTGGCTTTGCGGCAAGTGCCAAGCCGTTGCAGCATTGGTGCGATGTATTTGGCGCATTTTCCCCTGCGGGGTTACATTCCTATCATTTCATGATTGAAAACGTCGAAAACAATAGGTCGTCGAATCAAGTTTGGGCAGGAATATTTGCGGATATTCCGCCCGATTTTTATTCTTTTTTATAGAACGGTGCGGCGTACCCGTCCGCGCGAAGTACCAGCCCCCGTGCCCAGGGTGGCGTCCTGCCCATCCGCTCGCACACCGCTTCCAGCGACATGCCGGGATCGGCTTCGAGGATCACCTCGTCGTGGACATGCGCCACAATCGCGCAGTCCCGCAGCGCCTGCATGGCATAGCACAGAATGTCCCGGCTGATCGCCTGAACGATGTTCTCCACGAATTTCGGACCGTAGCTCTCCAGCCGCGCCCATTGTTTTGCTGCATTTGTGCCCATGTAGGTGATGGCGGAGCCGCCGAACTGATTCTCTCCGACGCGCGGTTTGACGTAGGCCAGCTGCCGCCCGGACGGCAGCGCGATGAACAGCATCCCTGATTGACAGGTGAAACGGATGCCGTGTGTTTCCGTGGCAGTTCTATCGCTGACCGCCCGCGTGACGGCCCGGTCCACCTCCCACCACAGCCTGACGATCCTGGGATTGGCCGTGCGCCAGGCGTCCACCAGCGGCCTTAGCTCCTCCTCCCGAAGTCCCATCTCGATTGCGCCCATGGCCTTGAGCGCTCCCACGGAGCCGCCATAGCCCAGCGCCAGTTCGGCGATTTTGCCCTTCTGGCGCAGATGGCCGTTGACACCGTGCTTCTCCACTGGCACATGGAACATCTGACTGGCGGAGGCGCAGTAGATGTCCCCACCCTCGGCGAACACCTGCTGCCGCCACTCCTCCCCGGCGAGCCAGGCGATGACGCGTGCCTCGATGGCGCTAAAGTCCGCCACGAAGAACGTACCGCCCTCCCTGGGTACAAAGGCGGTGCGGATGAGCTGGGAGAGCACATCCGGGGTGGAGTCGTAGAGCAGACGTACCGAGTCGTAATCCCCGGCGCGGACGAGTGCGCGCGCCTGTTCCAGATCGGGCATCTTATTCTGTGGCAGGTTTTGCAGTTGAATGTTGCGGCCAGCCCAGCGCCCCGTTCGCGCGCCATAAAACTGAAAACATCCGCGCACGCGCCCATCCGCGCAGACGGCGTTTTCCATGGCCTGATACTTTTTCACGGAGCTTTTCGCCAGCTGTTGACGCAGCACGAGCACGGACTTGAGCGGCTCCGGAGCGGTCCTGAGCAGCCCGGTCACCTGCTTTTTGCCCAGCGTGTCCGTCCGAAGGCCGTTGGCGGCCAGCCAGTCCTTCATCTGCTGCACGGAGTTGGGGTTGTCCAGCATGGTCAGCTTCTGCAGCCTGGCGGTCAGTTCCTCCCGGGATCGCTCGTCGATGCCGATCGCGCCGCGTACCAGCGTCCTGTCCACGGCGATGCCCCGATCGTTGATCTGCTGGTCAAGATGGTACTGCGACCATACCCCCTCTGGCACCGGGTATTTCTGGAGCCGTGCCTGAACGGCCGTTTCGGTTTGCACGTCACGCAGGTTATATGCCTTGAAATCCTCCCACCTTTTCGGGGCGGACGCGGGCATGCACCGCGTTCCGTCCCTGCCCGGCACACAGAAATACTTGATAAGTTCCTTGCCCTCGGTGAGCTTCTGCCTGTCAAGCCCCAGTACCGTTCCTACGTCTCTTAGTGAAAGCGGCAGGCCGAGGTAACCCGCCCAGACCATCGTGCAGTACCAGCCCTCCGGGTTCAGATAGTCCATGCAGGTATCCCCGGGCGTTGAGTAGCTTTCGTTGCGCAGCGGGTAGCCGTTGCGCCGTAACCACCGGGACAGGCACACGCGCTCAAACTGCGCGTTGAACGCCCACTTACGCACCCGCCCGTCGGTCAGTGCGCCGATCACATCGGACGGTATCCGCTCCCCCTGCGCCAGATCTATGACCCGCGCCTCGCCACCGTCCACGCTATATCCCAGAAGCAGAACGTCAAAGTCGGGGCTTTCCGCATAGCGGTACACCGACGACTTTCCTAAATCGACACCGCTATACGTTTCCAGATCCAAAGAAAGTGTTTTCATCGTCGCCTCCGCTGAAAAAGGGCGGCGATCCCTGACCGCCGCCCAACAGGTCATCTCTTACCGGTTGTTCCCCTGTCGCGCTTCATTGTCTTGTACATATCGTATAGATCCATCAGCCCAATGATCGCGCAGCCGATCAGGAAACCGATGATGGCGCCCACGAAGATGCTCAGCAGCAAATTTCCAAGTACAGCCATCGCTCGTCACCTCCTCTTAGGACAGAAAGTCCTCGTCGTCCTCGTTTGCGAAGTCGCTCTCCGCGGAAGCCCTGCCGCCCAGCGGCTCTCCGTCGCGGAGCTTCTGCAGATTGTTCAGCCCACAGGCGATGCCGCGGTTGCCGTTGGAATTGAAGGCGTAAAAGCTGATGCTGGCGCGGCCATACACGCCGGAGTACACCTCGCTGCGTGTCAGGATGGGGTTGCAGGCCGCATCCACCACGCCCGGCGCGGTGGCGGAATTGGCGTTGATGAAGAAGGCGTTGGCGTAGGCGGGATCGTCCGGGCGCTCCGTATCGCCGTCGCGCAGGGGATTTTTGATGGCCACCAGCGGCGGCGCTGCCTTTCCGGCACCGCGCAGCTTGCTCTCGCCGTCGCGGTAGGCAGCCTCGATGGCGGCCCTGATCTTCTGCACGGTAACGGTGTCGGCCTTGGGGATGATCAGGGAGACGGAGTACTTGGGCGTGCCGCCGTTGATGGACTTCGGGTCCCAGATGTTGCAGTAGCTCCAGCGGGTGTCCTTGCCGGTGATTACCTTGGTGGGATTCATGTTTTTAGCCATAATTCTGGACCTCCATATCAGTCGTTGGCGAAATCGTTCTTCGCGTTGGTCATTTCAGGTCGTTTGTCGCTTGCCGGTACAAGGGTGGGCTTGCCCTGCGGGCGTTCCACCAGGTCGGCCAGAAGCGTTGCAAATTGCTTTTTGCCCAGCAGTTTTTCCATGGCGGTGACGCCGAGCAGCCTGCGCTCGTAGGGGTCGCGCCCGCTGGAGATGACCGCCTGCGCCACGGCGGCTTCGTCGGTGTAGCGCCGATTCGCGCGACCTTCCACCAGCTTCCACCCGTCAAAGCGGGTGCCGGACAGCGCCGCGCTCAGCGCGTATTCCCGAATGTCCGCGGCCCAACCGGTCAGATCGTCCAGCTTGCCGAGAATGATGGAGATTTCCTCATCCGAGAGTGTGGGCGGCAGTTTAAATTCGTGCTGTACCAGCGCGAGGTTAGCCTCCGCACGTTTGCGGCAGGTCGATCGCAGCTTGCAAAAGCGGCACCAGTTCCCGGCATTCAGCTCGCCTTCGCCCTGATAGGCCAGCTCGGCCACCGGGCGAAGAACGGTCTCCGCCCACTTAAGCAGGTCGGTCTTGCTGATCGTATCCGTGCTGATGTTGGACAACCGCGGCTGATAGATCGTCATGGCAATGGTGTCGACGTCGTACAGTTCCCCGAACATCTCCAGCGCGCCCAACGCATACAACCGCATCTGGCTGTTGTTCTCTGCGGCGACCGCGACGCCGGTTCCGTACTTCATGTCCACGATTCGCAGGGTGCCGTCCGCGACGATGACCGCGTCGCAGGTGCCAAAGCCGTCCTTCACCCAGCGGGAGAAGTCGAGCCGTTGCTCCACCATGACAAGCGGATCAGGGCATGTCCGTCGGATCTCCTCCATCTTCTCCAGCACGAAGGCCGCGTAGCCCGTGGCCGCGTCCTCCATGGCGCTGTTGTAATGCCGCAGCCCGCCGGGGCGCTCGAGCGGATTCTGCGCCTCCAAGTCCAGTGCCCGTCGGAGCTTGTACTCGCACAACGCGTGCGCCTCGCTGCCCTCGGCGGCGTACACGCTGCCGGAATCGGCCAGATGCTCCGTCAGCCTGACCGATGGTGGGCAGTTCATCCAGCGATGGCTCGAGGACGCGGAGAGCGCCGCGTGATTACCCACCCGCGGCCACCCCGTTTCCAATGGCCTGCGCCTCCAGCAGCAGATCGGCATAGTCCTCGGCTCTGACCGCCGAAAGCTGCGCCGCGCCGTACTTCTTTAGAAGCGTGCGCACCTGTGCGCCGTAGCCCGCGGCGGTCTTGGCAGCCAGTTCCGCCCGGACTTCCTCTTTGCTGATGAGCCTGGACTCCGGCTTGTCCTGGGCGGGATCTTCGCCGGAGTACAGCACAGCCAGCGTTTCCGCAGCCGACATCAGCGCCGCCGCCGCGGCCTTAAGGTCGGCGGCGCAGCCTGACAGTTCGCTCATGCGGGACATACGGGATACCTCCTCTCAAAAGTTGGCTCTGATGTTTGTGATTGTGCTTGTCCATGATTTCCACCTCCGATCCGGCGCTGTGGCGTCCTGACACTTTCCCGTTCGGACATGCAGGTATGGGATGTGGACATGTGTCAAGAATTCTTCTCAATATTGTCCTTAAGCCTCTGGGCGGCGCGTTTGAGTCGCTTGGTCACGCCGGACGGGTCTTTGCCCAGTCGGCGGGCAAGCTCGCGAGCGTTACAGTCTGCACTGAGGTATGCAAGAAGCAGTTCGCGGTCGGCTTCAGCCAGCGCATTGAAAGCGGCACGACGGCCCATGAAGCACTCCTTCATAAGAAAGAGCGTTTCGGGAGTTTCGTCAGTTGAAAGCTGATCACCTAATGTCATGCCGTCTTCCGTCATCTCCATGTCGAGGCTAAGTTCAGGTTTACGCATACCTGCCTTGAGCTTCTGCCAGTTGCGGTAATGACGCTTGTATGTGGCAGCCATCTCGCGGTTCATCTGGATGAAGGCTTCGGCCCTTTCCGGGCAGTAAGGGAAAAGGTATGCGTATCCGCCTTCGAGGTCGATGTTGACCTGCGCCATCGGACAGGGCTGCTGTTCCAGCAGGCGCATGAAAACAGCGCGCGTGACGAGCTTTGAGCTGGTCTCGCTTTCGCAGTAGATGTACTGCGTGCGTCTGAAGTCGGTGGACTGCTTGGGAATATACGGAATCGGTTTTTTCATCTTTACCTCTCCTTGTCGCTTGTTGTCGTTGGTGGACAGAAGCGTCAAAGAGAGGCAAATGCAGCTCCTTCAACGCTTCGATGCGTTTTCGAAGGAGCCGACCCGATTTTGAGCAGACTTAAATAAGCCCGACACGAAAATGGATTTTCTCCTTCGCGGGGCTGCAGACACCGTCTTCCCACGGTGTGCAGGTCTTCCAGCCTGAACGGGAAGATATAACCGATAGCTAATCGGCTTGTTCAGGCTGTACAGTTAGATAAATTCTTGAAAATACAATGGTTTTCGGCGTTAGCAACTTGTTGGGCAGACATTTATCTGATATAATTTTTGCATGGGGTGCGCCTGATCCATTGCACACCAAAATGATAAGAAATTTTCCGAATTCTGTCTGTTATAGTACATGTGACAAAAAAAACCATGTCGTAGGACATGACTCAGACAGAATTCGGACAGATAGGACAAAGCTGCCAATTGTGTGGTTGGAGGTACAGAATGCAGTTCAAGGATTTTTGCCAAGGCTTCTATACTGGTCAGGGCAAGACTGGCGGTCTGAAACGAGTCACTTCACAGAGTGGTATTGTGGAATACCTTCTGACTATTGCCTTGAATGATTATGAAAGTCAGCAACTTATCTATACGGATGATTGGTTCCGGAAGGTGTTTACAGGCGACAGGCATGTCAGTGAAGACCTGTATGTTCTCATGGAAGAAAAATTTGATGAGATGAGGTTTGCCTTCGAACTCAGAAACAAGCTGAATGACAGCACCCTTTCTGTGGTCATGGGAAACTTTGGTATTCATGTAACTCGCGCGGAGGAACCGAACAAGTATGTTTTTGCTGCTGCGTTGGCTGCTCAATTCCACCTGCTAATCACTAAACACGGTGAAGCAGAGATGATTGTAGCCACCATGTATCAGGAAAAATTGGAGCATGCGATTGAGTTCCCGCAGTATGTTGAAAACACCCGTGAGAAGTATTCAACGCTTAAGACGCTGCTGTACACCACAGAAGCAAAACCGTTTTACGATTTTTTCGTTTGCAATACGATCTGGCCACAATACATCATTGGTAAGGGACGGCGTAAAAAGAATCGTAAATCTCTCTTGGAAGATGTGACTCCTGAGCGTTTGTTGAAGTATGCCCGCTATGTGTTGCTTGTAGGTATGGGCGGTATTGGGAAATCCATGATGATGCGCCATCTGTTCCTGACGGCGTTGGAAACATATGGAAAAACCGGCGTCCTTCCGATCCTGATCACGCTTCGTGAGTTTGCTACTGAGCAATCGGAAAAATTGACAGACCTGGTATTGCACACCGTGCAGCGTTTTGATGATTCGATTTCTGAGGAACGGTTGTACAAAATGTTAAGGATGGGCAGCTGTCTGATTCTATTGGATGGCTATGATGAAATCAAATACAGCGAACTGGAGAGATTCCAACATGAGCTGGAAGTATTCGTTGACAGATATGCAGCGAATCAATTTGTGATGTCCTCGCGTGAAATGTCTGCATTTCTTGAAATTCCGCGCTTCAGCCTGATGGGTATGATGCCGTTTACAAAAGAACAGTCCCTGGAATTGGTACGCAAGCTGGATTTCTGCGAGGATGAACCCAAGCTGAAAGAAAAATTTCTCGAACAACTTGATGGCGATCTGTTTGAAAAGCAGGAGGAATTTGCAACCAATCCTTTGCTGCTTACGCTAATGCTTATGAACTATCGGCGTTTTGGTGGTGTTCCGGAAAAAATGCATCTCTTCTATGCTGAGGCATATGATACGCTCCTAATGCGACATGATGCTGACAAGATCGCGTATCGGCGTGTTTTTCATAGCGTAAATGATCCTGCGGACTTCACGACCGTCTTTAGAGAGTTTTGTGCCAAATCCTATCGACGGGGTGATTTTGAATTTGACAGGAAGTCTTTCGAGGCGTATTTCGGTAAATTAAAATCCATCACCCGTCTGGATAAGTCAAAAATGAAGATGGAAAACTTCCTTTTTGATGCTCTTCACAGCGTATGCCTCATGTACGAGGAGAGCCAGAGCTATCATTTTCTGCATCGCTCTTTCCAAGAGTATTTCTTTGCTGACTATTATTCACGACAGGATGATACTACGTTAAGAAAACTGGGAGAATCATTGGAGAATAATGGAACAGGCAGACACCGCGGTAAAGGCTTTGGCGATATGGCACTCAGCATGCTCCATGACCTGGCGCCGGAAAAAGTTGAACAGTTTATCATCCTCCCATTCCTTGATAAAATATGGGGGGACGAAAACATAGATGAAGATGCAAAGTTTTGGAAGTTTATGTATGCGGCATACGGGGGATTCTTCTTCTACGTAATTAATGACGCGTTCAAAGGTCAATATGAAGCGAAGGAGAACACCTTCACCGACTTTAACGGTTGCGTAGTGAGTTCCATAATCTATGAGCTTATTAGCAAATTGAATGAGCTGCGTCCAGTAATCGTCTATCCCGACTCTGTCGATCAGTTCGCTGACCAGAGCCTTATCAGCGATGTTCTTGTTGAACAACAGATAGGAAAAAATAGCTCGCAACCGATGCTCTTACCATTGCCGATCAGAATACTTGATTCAGGATCGGAAAATAACGGTAAAAAATATGAGGGCCTGTTGTATGATGCAAAGGGTAATTCGCTGGTCCGTGGTTATCGATATCGCTTCCACTTTGGATCAATCTTTGAAGGAAACGCAAAAAACACTCCACTGATGGAAGCTCTTGCCCGGGAGGATTCCAAATTCAAGAAGGTCTATAACAAAATTAAGCAGTACTATATGTGGCTGCGCCAGGAGTCCGTGCAAAAAGCAGACGATGATGATTTCTAATGTGGTAAACCGTCTGTCCCTTGCTATAGGGCAGTTTTGTGGTGGCGGTTATCACTTTCGCTTTGGTTAAAACTGCCCGTTTCAGTTAGACCATTATTGCGAGACTGTATATGAAGAAACACACAACAAAGGTTTCGCGCAATTGTTGGAATACTTCGTTGTTGCGTGGAATATTCCAGAAACAGCTGCCGACTAAATGCTTGCTAATTTAGTAATATTACTAGTAATTAATTGAGTGTGTCTGTGCGAATGAGGGGCAATATGATTATTCAGATTGAAGATGATTTTGATATCGGCAAAATCGCCGAGAGCGGACAATGCTTCCGATGTAGCCAGAGTGATGGTCAGTATATAATCCTTGACAGGTCTGCGCCCACCCTTACCGATCTCTATCATTTTCGTGACCTCACGAAAATGATCCGTAACCTCAATACCACTTGTTTCACAGGATTCCATTGCACGAATAATGGCTTTATCAAAATTTTCCCATCGCTCATACCCTAACAAAGGCATCAGTTCCCGGGCAAACCAATATTCAATATTTGCTTCTTCGTGATGATGTACAACTAAATCGAACTGTTGTTTCGTCAATTCTACACGCTTTTTATCCATTACACTTCCTCCGTATGGTCTGTGGTTACATCCGGAACAAATTCCAGGATATCGTCCACTCCGCAATTCATCGTACGGCAAATACTTTCAATGGTTTCCAAAGAAACGGAACCGTTTCGTTTCAGACGGGCAATGATATTTGCGGAAAAACCCGCTTTCTTTTGCAGTTGAGAAGTCGTCATATCTTGTTCTATCAATAAATGAAACAGTTTTTTATAGCTGACAGCCATAATAGCACCTCCGCATGTGATCACAATCATCTTGAATAGAATTATATCATGCATGCGTGAAAATTTCAATCTATAAGCACTCGCATTTTCCCATGCCAGAAATGGAATGGGAGTTTTTTATTTTTATCCTCATATTCCGCTGTTCCTGTGGCCGTAAGGTGGAGGACAAAAATTTCGTGAAAGCTTCGTAAAATCGCGGCCCTCATGTCCAGTGGGTACAGAAGGCTGTTCAATGAGACACAAGTTTTTCTACGGCAGCAAGCCGAAATTCACCGATGCCGATAAATCTATGTTCTCCCATGGAGTCTTTCGCTATCACAGGCTGCTCCTCACCGTTGACGGAAAGCCTGTAGGCATCACCCGCCATATTGACCCCCGATGTGTCCCTTTGGAAGGTCGTTCACGGCACTTTCGATGCTGTGTTCAGCAGCTACGAGGAGGCAATGGAATTCTGAAAGGATAGGTACCGCGACCTTGACGACAAGCCTATACGGTAATGAGATACAGCATGACGAAATACAAGTATCATCCGCTGGTTGATAGCGATACTGATGGCAGAGAAAAAGTTCCGATGTTCTTCTCCACGGACGAAAAGGCTGTGGCAAAGTCCCACGAATTGTATCTGGCTGAGATCGTACTGCACTACTATCGGCTCCACGCCAGGACAGCCCACAGCAAGGCTACGTATAGTCGCTACGACATTCATTGCCCGGTCTGCGGTCATGTGATGGATGCCATCAGCAGCCACATCAACGAGCATAATATAGCCGACAAAATAATTGTTGGCTATATGATTTTCAAAAAACTGAACAACCTGTTCTCTGGAATCATATACATCATTCCACGGCTCTCTTGTGAATACATCAATGAACAAATCCACACATTCTTCAATATGCTCGCTCATCATTTTTTCTATATGCACCATATCACCTCCTCAATCTTCTTTGTGCTGCTGTCTAACAAAAAACTTGCTGGCGGCGAACAGCATTTTATGCTGTTTGCGGACGGCAAGTACACAGGGGATAGCCGCATAAGCGGCGCAAGGGGGTGTAGCCCCCTTGTCGGAACGAAGTGACGGAACATTCTCGGTCTGCTGGTTTTCCTGCTGACAGAGAATGAAGCTCCGCAGGACGCACGAATACTCCCGGCAGGAGAGTATAGAAGTGCGCCTTTTAGTTCCTAAAGGGATTTTATCAGTTCGCCAAATTGGAAGTTGTTTATTAAACCTTTTTAACCTTAACCAACAACATCATAGGTCTACGCATTTCATTACACATTCCCGGCATACCCATCATATCTGCCGGAGGCATTGCTTCCTCAATAGCCTCAATTTGAAAACCACATTTTATAAGTGGATTCAATATCTGCGTTAATGTGTGGTGCTGTTTAATTACTCG
>QAKH01000052.1 GCA_003343885.1 Clostridiales bacterium
ACGTTGCCCGTGTTGAAAACCGCACATTTATCGTAACTACAAAAAGAGAAGACGCAGGTCCTACAAATAACTGGATGAGCCCTGAGGAATGCAAAGCAAAACTCATTCCGCTTTACAGAGGATCTATGCGCGGAAGAACGATGTATGTTATACCTTACTCTATGGGCGTTATCGGTTCCGACTTTTCCAAGATAGGAATAGAGCTTACCGACTCAATATATGTTGTCCTCAACATGCTTATTATGACTAGAGCCGGCAAGGCTTGCCTTGATCAGCTCGGCGACAGCCCCGAATTTATAAAGGGACTCCACTCTAAAGCAACACTTGATGAAGAAAACAGATACATTGTTCACTTCCCGGAAGAAAATACAATCTGGTCGGTTAACTCCGGTTACGGCGGAAATGTTCTTCTCGGAAAGAAGTGCTTCGCACTCAGAATTGCTTCCTACCTCGGAAGAAAAGAAGGCTGGATGGCTGAGCATATGCTTATCCTCGGCGTTGAATATCCGAACGGCGAAACCAAGTACGTAGCTGCCGCATTCCCGTCAGCATGCGGAAAGACCAACCTTGCAATGCTTATTCCTCCGGAACTTTTCAAGAAGCAGGGCTACAAGGTATGGTGCGTAGGCGATGATATCGCATGGATTCGTGTCGGCAAGGACGGCAGACTTTACGCAGTAAATCCCGAGAACGGCTTCTTCGGAGTTGCTCCCGGTACCAATGAAAAGTCCAACCCCAACGCGCTCGCTACAACCAAGAGAGATACTATTTTCACCAACGTTGTTCATAATCTTGATGACAATACAGTATGGTGGGAAGGTCTTGATAATAATCCTCCCAAGAACGCAATTGACTGGAAGGGAAATAAGTGGGATTATACCAAGTTTGACAAGAAGGACAAGAGCACATACGGAGCTCATCCGAATTCCCGCTTTACTGCTAAGGCTATTAACTGCCCGTGCATTTCTCCTGAGTTCAACAGCACAACAGGCGTTCCGCTTGACGCAATAATCTTTGGCGGCAGACGTGCAAAGACCGCTCCGTTGGTATACGAGTCACGTTCATGGCAGCATGGTACCTTTGTTGGTTCTATTATGGCTTCCGAAACCACAGCAGCTGCAGCAGGAGCTGTCGGCGTAGTAAGACGTGATCCTATGGCTATGCTTCCGTTCTGCGGATATAATATGGGCGATTACTTCGCACATTGGCTTGAAATGGGCAAGAAGGCAACTCATGCTCCTAAGATATTCCATGTAAACTGGTTCAGAACAGACGACGAAGGCAACTTCATTTGGCCGGGATTCGGCGACAACCTCAGAGTTCTTCTCTGGATTCTTGACAGATGCGCCGGCAAGGCAGACGCAGTTGACTCCGCTATCGGATATCTTCCTAAGCCTGAAGATATCAATGTTGAAGGTCTTGATATTAGCCTTGACACGATGAAAGAGCTTCTTACCGTTGATAATGCAAGCTGGATTGCTGACCTTGACAGCATTAAAGAGTTCTACGCAAAGATCGGCGACACAATGCCGAAGGAATTGCTTGAAGAGCTTGCTGTTCTCGAAGCAAACCTTAAGAAGTAATAAAGTAATAAAATAAAAAATGCAAGGGAACGGATACATTCGCATCCGTTCCCTTGTTTGTTGTAAGAAATTTTATTTATTTCTTGTTGTTTTGGTATTCTCTTAACTTCTCCGCAATGTCCACCATATCCTTTAACATGTCTTCACGCTTTGAAGCGTCTCGTAAAAGTGCGGACGGGTGATATACTGCGCAAACCTCATAAGCTCCCTTTTTAAACCACTTTCCGTGTTCAGCGGTTATGCGGAAATCAGGCTTTATTATGCGCATAGCGGAAATTCTTCCGAGGCACACTAAAAATTTCGGATTTATAAGAGTGAGCTGCGAGCGCAGAAAGTTTATGCAGACGTCTTCTTCCTCAGGTTTCGGATCTCTGTTATGCGGCGGGCGGCATTTGAGAATATTGGCAATGTAGACTTCATCGCGCGATATTCCTACCGCTTTGAAATACCTGTTCAAAAGCTGTCCTGAGGCACCGACAAACGGCTCACCCTGTATATCTTCCTGCTCGCCCGGAGCCTCTCCGATAAACATAATGTCCGATGTTTTGTTTCCGTACCCGAATACTAAGTTTTTTCTGGTTTTGTATAGTTCGCATCCCGTGCATGCATCGCATTTTTCACGTAATGTATTCCATGCTTCTAAGGCTTGTGGAGCTATTTCACTGTCTTTCATTATAAAATTCCTCTTCCAATGATGTTCTTTAATACTACTTAAACGCTATATCAATGGTACAATATTTTTTTGCAAAAATCAAGTCTTTGAAAAAGCTTCCGCCATTTTTTCAACAGCGTCCTTGCAAATGATAGTCTTTCCGCGCTCGCATAAGCGTGCAAGTGTAAGGCTGTCGGCAAAATATAAATCAGCGTAATCACTCATAAAAGCAAATCTGTAAGACTCGTCGTCCCAAAACGAGCCCTTCATGAAACTTGGCATTTTTCGTGAAAAGCATAACACAAGGTAAAAATATTTGTTCATATCATATAAGCTTGATATCCCTTTAAAGCCTTCGTATTTAAGACGCAGGCAAAGCTCTATTATGTCATCGATATTTTTGCTTACCGCTATGTATTCCTTTCTTTCGTGAGCCGAGTCGCTTGTAAGACGGTATTTTTTTCTCAAATAAGTTTTTTCATTTTCGTCCGGTTCGGGAAGAAGCTTCGCACGCCTTGTAAGAAACATTTCACATCCACCGTCGTTTGAGGGAAAAACCTGTACATATATTTTATCTCGCTTTGTGTCAAACCCTGTTTCAATCTTAGCTTTCTCAAGTATATTCCTAAGCGCACTGCGCGTTTTGACAGAGTCATAATCAAGCGTTTCGTTTGTTATATCCATTTCTTCCATATCTTTTGGAGTAAGAATTATCTTAAGTTTTACAGAGTTGACCTTAATCAGTTCCATGAGCGACAATCACGCCTTTCTGAGTTAATATGCATACATTATTATAATCCGTACAGACGTATTTTGTCACTGATAAATATATGGAAATCGTCAAAAACAGGCATGTAATTTGAGACATTTGCGGTAAAAAGTCTTATATTTGATATTTTCGCACAGCATTGACATAAATTATTTTACACCTTTTTGCTTGAAGACCGGAATATGTAAGAAAAAAGCTTTACCGTCAGCGACGGTAAAGCTCTTTCGTTTGAGGAAAACAAATTGAAAGGAGTAAATAATCAATCTTCAAGGTAGTACGCATATGCTTCCGGCTGTCCGTCGGAGTCGGTTGAAATCTTCCACGAGTTTCCATCGTTTGAGAGATAAACATAAATTTCAACCTTGTCAACATTTGTCTTAAAACGAACAAGAACGCGAGTTGTCGAAATGTTTTCTACTGTATAGTCGTCTTCATACACGGTATAGTTCTTTGCAAAATAATCTTTAACAAAGGCAAGAGCAACAGAAGCAGGGGACGAAGACTGTTGTCCGCTTTGAAGAACATACGAGTTTGATAAGGAAGATCCCAATATCAAAGTATTGGAAGCAGGCGGAGCAACAAAATTTGAGCTTACACTGTCTTTGTTTTGCAAAGCGACATCATTTGAATTCTTTAATGAAGTAGACGACTTACCTTGCTTATCCGTTTCGTTTGAAAAACGATTTAAAAATTCTGAACTTCCTCCGGCACTACCAACGCTTGCATTGACTTTTGTGCCATTGTTTGTATTAGCGTCTGATTGCTGGGTGTTAACATCTAATTTTTTATCAACGCTTTCGGATTGCTCTTGTTCTGTGTTTTCCGCACTTGACGCAAGATCTTCAGATACTGACGGAACTTCGCCGGTATAGCTGTCGTCGTTAAAAGCGTTGCTGCTGTCGAAAAGTTCTCCGGAAGAGCTGCCAGCCGCTCCGTCGACGATTTCACTCTCTTCGACATCGCTATAATTAAAATCTACGCCGTCTTCTGTCATAGTACTGTCATTATATGACATGGGAGCACTCGAGGAATTCATGGCGTCACTCGGTGAAGTCTTTTCAAAAGGCTCAAGCATTTTTAATAATATAGGAGCAGAAGCTACAAGCAGAACAATACACGCAGCAGCCAATCCGACATGACGGAACATCCGCCGGTTAAGAGAGGAGCTTGAAGGTGCAAAAGCTTTGCGTTTTCTGACTTCTTCCATAACAGAATCCGCAAGTCCTATTCCGTTTTTGGATAAAAATCCGGGAGAAAGCTGCGAAAGGGCGTCAAGCATCTTTTTGTTTTGCTCACGGAACGAACGGCATTTCTCACATTCTTCTAAATGCCGCAGTATTTCCGGCTGAAGATCATCTTCATTTTCTGTCTCCGAAATTGCGACTCTCGTCAAATGACATATCTCATCAATTCTTTCATTATCTGAGCCGCTTTGAAGTTCGCCCATTTCGAACACCCCCTTTGTTGGTATTTTTTTCTAAACAGTATGTCAATAATCGCGCTGGTTCACTGTTTACGTCTGTATGACGCAACGCTGTTAAAAAAAGTTCCTTAAAAATAATTTTTTTCTATCAATATTTTTCTCAAACTTTTCCTGGCTCGGAACAGCCTTGATTTGACTGTTCCCGGTTCTAAACAAAGCATTGAACTTATCTGCTCGTAGGAATATCCATCTATGTCTCTTAATAAGATAATTTGCTTGTGTTCCTCGTTCAGTTCTTCTATCGCCGAATACAGAAGCTCCTTTTGCTCCTGCTTAAGAGCACATTTTTCCGGGTTTGAAGCTTCCGAGGTATCTGGGATATCAAGAACTACTTCTTCGCCGTCGGAATTTTCCGAAGTAAGGCTAACGGTCTGACTTCCTTTCTGTCTTCTCAAAAAGTCAAGAGCGGAGTTTTTGGCAATCCGGTACAGCCAGCTTGAAAAGCTGCTCTCACCTTTGAAAGTTCCTATGCTGTGATACAGCTTCAGGAAAACTTCTTGAGAAACGTCAAAAGCGTCATCATAGTTGCGGACAACGGAGTATACGGTAGTGCCGACATATTTTTCGTATTTTCTTACAAGATGCTCAAAAGCTTCCATATCGCCGGATGCCGCTTTAAAAGCGTCAATTGTGTCCTGAGGTTTTCCGGACGAGTCAACGTCCGTTTTTTTATGCCCGAACAAACCCAAATACCTGCACCTCCGTTTCCTTATATATCCGCCGAATTTTATACAATTTCCAGAAAACTACTAAATTTAATTATATCACGCCCGTAATTAAAATTCAATAGTGAATTTTATAAAAATATGTCCACGATGCGGCGGAAAAGATCGGGATAAGCCTCCACGTTTTTGCCCAGAACGAAAAACGTCGCCTTGGCGTCGTACTTCTCCAGCATCGCCAGAATCCACTCCGTGATGCC
>QAKH01000097.1 GCA_003343885.1 Clostridiales bacterium
TGGTAGCTCGTCGGGCTCATAACCCGAAGGTCGTTGGTTCAAATCCTTCCTCCGCAACCAGTAAAACTCAAAGCTAACTTGCTTTGAGTTTTTTATTTAGCAAACAACAGATCTTTATTTCAATAATACACGTATAAACAGCAGCTGCAATAAGACAAGCAGTTGCTGTTTATTTTCGTGCTATAATAAAAATATTTGTTACATAGTAAAAACTCATATAACTGAAATAAGATAAGGTTTAGAGAAAGGAGAGTGCTGTCTTTCCGATACTTAAAGCTCCATATACAGCGCTGTTTTCAAAAAGCTCTTCATCATTTTTCTGCTCAAAAAACAAAGAAAATTCCGTTCTGTTAAGAATTAGACGGCAGAGGGCAGTTTTGAACGGCTCAGATCCTGCAACAATAATAGGCCGAGGGGCATCACGCATTACCGACTTTAGAAGTTTAATGTCCTCATGCAACACAACACCAACCAGATAGGCATATAGTTGTTCAGCGGAAGTGTCAGTAAACTTTGAATATGTACGTATCTTGAAGAGGGCACCTGTTAAACCGGACTTTTCACATTTATCATATCCGTCAAGCAAATATGCTTCGTCTAAATTTTTACTGTAGCCGCCCTCAAGTGAAGATTTGAGAATTGTGTGGTCGCTTACGCATTTTGTAAGCTCGCCGGACATCGCAGTAAAAAAACGTTCTATGACACCGTTTTTGCCAATAAAAATAATTTTATTATGAGTACCCGGAAGAAGCAGAACAAACGGTTCGTGACAGTTAGCTAAATGGTATATTCCGACTGCCTCGGTTTCTTCTCCGCGCATAATTTCCATGTCTTTTGGGGAAGCACCCAAGCACTTTAATCCCGGTATAAATGTTATAGGAATAAGAGGCGTTATTTCAGGAATAGTGACGGTAACACAAGCTTTTGCAAGAGCGCTTATGTCAGCCGGAGCCGGAATATGCGGTACACAATGTATTCCAAGCTCAGAGCATATCATTCCGGAAGCAAAAATTCCGGCTAAACTGTCAGGAGTCAGTCGGTTTCTTTCCAAAACTTTTTGAAGAGCCGATTTTACTGCATTATTAAGAGACGAATTTGAACCGGTTTTGACAGTTTCACCGGCACCTATCGGGATTTTTTCCCGATCGATTATAGTAGTGGCGTCATCCACAAGCACTATTCTTGTGTTTGTGGTTCCTCCGTCAATGGCTACGTATATTTGTGACATCTGATAATAACCGCCTTATTTGATTTTTGCAACATATTCCGAAGAAATATGGCTTATTTCATCAAACTTTTCTTGTTCGATTAAGGATTTTTTCACAATCGATGAACCTATCCCGAAACCGTATGCGCCTGCGTCAAGGTAGTCACGCATGTTGTCGAGAGTTATTCCGCCGACTGCGAGAAAACGAATATGGCTCAAAGGCGCTTTTACAGCCTTAAAGTATGATACTCCAAGTTCTCCTATCGGGAAGAGTTTAACGTAGTCGGCTCCGCTGTTATGTGCGGTAAGAGCCTCGGTCGGAGTAAGCGCTCCCGGCATTGAAAGCATACCGAGCTGTTTTGTGCGCTTTATTACAGCCGGATTTGTGTCCGGAGAAATAATGTATTTTGCTCCGGCATCATAAGCAATTTCAGCCTGTTTTTCATTTATAACTGTTCCGGCTCCAATATACATCCGTCCGTCGAAAGCGTTGTTCAGTATTTTTATTTTCTCTGCGGTCTGTTCGTCAGTACAAATCCCTTTTGCGTCAAAAGTTACCTCAATAAATCGTATTCCGCCCTTGTACATTGCTTCCGCAAGAGGAATAATATGTTCTTTGTCAATTCCACGTACTATAACAATTATTTTATTTTTTTCAAGAGCTGTGACAATATTTTCACTCATCTAATTATTCTCCTTTATTTATAAGCACCCAATTAAATGGTAAAAAAACTGATTATTAAAGACCGGCTCCGATGAAATCACACGTCTGCTTTAAATATTTTATCATTCAAGTATTTTATCATTCAAGAAAAGCTTGCAATTTTTGGCGAAAAAAGTATTACTATTTTAAATTCATATAATCCGGCATAGCAAGAGAATCACTTACTTGAATCTCGGAATTATTCATGTTCCAGCAATCTAACAATACTTCCCAATTACTCATATTCCTGATGCAACGCTCGTTTAAAAAAGCAATTAAATTGATTTTCTGTTCATGGCTGAGAATATTTTGAGCGTTGTCATGATGAAAATATTCCGCATTTTCAATTTTAATGCATGAATAAAATTTAATTAAACCATCATTCTTAAGATAGTGGAAGTGTGGAATTTTTCCATTGTCATCAGTGACTACGTATATTTCATATTCGTCATCAGTAAAACCAATTCTGGCAATTTCTAAGTCAGTGGTGTTATGATAGGATTTTTTTTGCATAACAAATATTCCCCTTTATAAAACTTTACAAAGAGTCCTTTAACTTGAAAATCAAAGCCTGCGCAGATGAAACCCACCGTCAACGTCGAACACCTGACCGGTTGAATAATCAAAGTTACCCTGTGATATGCTGACTACAATTCTTGCTATATCGATAGGATCTCCCCAGCGGCGGGTAGGAGTTATGCCCTCGGCTATTAGCTTGTCGTATTTTTCGGAAACTGCCGCAGTCATATCAGTTCTGATTATTCCGGGACGTATCTCAAAAACCGGGATATCATATTCTGCGAGCCTGTCTGCAAATAAAGCGGTTACCATGGAGACGCCGGCTTTTGATATGCAGTATTCACCACGGGAAACCGATGAAACATACGCCGACATTGAACCTATGTTGACAATGCGCGGCCAGTGTGAAGAAAGTTTATTTTTGGATTTTCTTTCTTCAATCATAAGTTTTGCTACGCTCTGGGTTAAAAAGAATACCGACTTGAGGTTGGTTTCAAGAACTAAGTCAAAGCTTTCCTCTGTGGTTTCGAGAATGTCTCTGCGAACGGGCGGGGCTATTCCGGCGTTGTTTACGAGCAGGTCAATGCCGCCGAATGCCTTGATCACCTCGATAAAATGATCCCGTGTTTCTTTTAATCGTATATCTCCGTAAACATAAGAGTAGCTGTTTTCAAAATTAGCGGCAAATAAACTCTCTGTATCTTTATTGTATGAAGAAGAAGCGGCTATCACATGGAATCCGACATGAGAAAGTTCTCTGGCAATTTCAAAACCTATTCCTCGTGAAGCTCCCGTTACAAGTGCTGTTTTCATTTTTATCTCCTTTTAATCAGCGTGTTCCGCCTTGAATTTTTTGTATACATCTGTGTAAAAACGGTTTCTGATAATGCATCCGCTTTTTTGTACGTTTTTCTTAAGATATGAGCAGCCTCCGCAGGCAACGCATACTTTTTTTGCATCAAAATTCCCATCAAGAATATCCTTTGCTAAAGCAGGGTAGGCAAATGACATTCTTCCGAATCCTACAAAATCTGTCATTCCCTCGCTTACAAGTCCTGCCGCTGCGAAGTGCGCAAGATCGGCTAATGCCGATATTCCTGTATCAACTACCGCTAAAGACGGATGAGCCTTCTTAACTTCAGCCGCACCTGAAAAAATTCTTGAAAGTGCGTATATTGCATTAGTTTTCGGCATGTCAAGTCCGCGTCTGTATGGACGGGATACATCCGGATTTCTGTACGGACTGCCCATAGTAACATTCAACAGCGTAACACCGTGCTTCTCAAGCATGTCTATAACCTTGTTAGGCTCTGAAAGGTCGTACATTTCCTGTTCGGATTTACCGAAACAGTATTTTCCCGGATATCCGTCAAAAACATTGAGCCTCGACGCACGGACTGTTCCGGGTTTTAAAGTTGCGTCAACTGCACAAGCAACGTCTTTAAGCAGTTTTGAACGCCCTGCAAGGTTACCGCCGTATTTGCCCGGTCTGTCAAAAGCGCTCAGGAGTTCAGATAACAGATATCCGTGACAGCATTTTATATCAACACCGTCGAAACCGCAGGACTCTGCAAGTTGGGCACTGTGGGCATACTTGTCGGGGAGTGCGTCGAGAAAATCGTCGCTTGCCACAGCCGGTATTTTTTCTTTGTCAATATCAGGATTTATGTAGGCGGCAATAGGCTCAGGGAACCCGTTAGGCTTTGAGTATCTTCCGGAGTGCGTCATCTGCATTATCACCGTAGGCTCTGCGCCTGTTGATTTAAGGCCTTCTTGTTTTATACGGTTTACAAGGCTAGCAAAAACATCTGCGTTACTGTCTGAAAGCTCCAATTGATACGGATTGCTTTTGCCTTCCGTACTCACAGCAACTGCCTCAACCCAGATAAGTCCGGCACCGCCTCTGGCAAATGAAAGATATCTGTCGATTGTAAGGTCAGTTGGAGTACCGTTTCCGTCTCCGTCCTGTCCCTCCATGGGCTGATAGCAAATTCTGTTTTTTACCGTTTTGCCTCTGCCTATGGGCATCTTTTGTGCGAGTACCGAGGTGTTTTCGGAATATGGAATGTAGGAAACATCATCTGTCTGTTCTTCAAACGGCGTTCCTTTAAGGATAGACGAATAAATCGAATAGGTTTTATTGTCGTTTCGAGAGTTGTTCATGAAAAAGGTCCCTTTCTGTAAATGCATCCGGTTAAATTATAGTATAATTATAAACCGTATAAAGGCATTTTTCAATGATAAATAGTATAAAAATTTGCAAATGGAATTGACTTTACTGCCTTTCTGTGTTAATCTTAAGCATAAAGAATAGCTGTATACTCATGCGAAATGAGGGATAGGGAATGGGACTCGTCGAAGACGGAAGAAATTTTTCAATAGACTATTTTTCGGGAACCGGGTATCAGAGTTGTGGACTGCACCGGCATTCATTTCACGAGCTTTTGTTTGTACAGGAAGGAAAACTAAACTTTTTAGTTGACGACAAGCTTTATAAGGCTGACGGAAGCTGTATTATTTTATTTAAAGAAAAAAGGCTGCATACTTCTGAAGTTGATAAGAACGTCGTTTATACTCGATATAATGTCAATTTTCGGCATAAGTTTATACAGGATATCACAGATTATGAGCAGCTTCGGGATTTTTTTGCTGCCGACTGTACGGTAATTCCTGTCAGTAATGATGATAAAAATTATTTCTGCCCGCTTTTTGAAGTGCTGTATAAAAATTTTGCGACAATCGGGTCTGATCCGTATTCCGAACAAATTTGCCGCCACTTGTTTGCGGCAATTCTCGGCGGCGTATCCAGGATTGCCGGTAACACACCGGATATTTGCGGAGCATATATTGATAGAAGCTATATATCGGATGTTGTCAAGTATATAAATGATAATCTGTCAAAAAAACTTATAATTGCTGAAATCGGTGCGGTATACTATGTCAGCCGAGCCAAGCTCATGACAGATTTTAAGACGTCTACCGGTATAACTATTGGTGATTATATTATCTCACAGCGGCTGAAACTTGCAAAAAGCATGCTGCGTGAAGGCAAAGATGTAAGCAGTACTGCTGTTGCGGCAGGATTTGTAAACGCATGTCATTTCATTCGTACTTTTAAAAAGCATAACGGAGTAACACCCCTGCAGTATGCTCATGCACATGCCGCAAAAAATGTTTTTGTTCACTCATAGTATTTGCTTTTAATAATACCAAAAATAAAGCAATCGGCTTATAAAATCCGATTGCTTTTTGTTATACAATAGTTATAAATATTATAACAGAGCTTCCATCTGCTTTTCGTCTTCCTCGGTAATTTCACGGATTACACGGCAGGGAACGCCGTATGCCAGAACATTTGGAGGAATGTCGTGAGTGACTACACTTCCTGCTCCTATTACAGCGCCGTCGCCGATTGTAACACCTGCGCAAACCGTAACGCCAGCGCACAGCCAAACGTCGTCTCCTATAACTATCGGCTTTGCGTAACACGGTACAAAGCTTTCACCTTTTTCATTTATCATGCCTCTGCGCTGTTTGCCTGAAAGCGGGTGAAGCGGGGTAGACAGAGTGACATTCGGACCTGCCATGAAATTGTCACCGATAGTAACGCCACCGTCGTCCTGAACCGTGAAATTGTAATTTGCAAAAAAGTTTGAGCCTACCTTTGTGTGCATACCGTAATTAAACTGAACCGGTCCTTGGAAATTAACGCCTTCTCCGTGAGAACCGAGCATTTCATGAATAATTTCAGCTCGTCTCGGGTTGTCCTCAGTAAGCATATTGTACTCTGTACAAAGGTTGTGAGCCTTGTGTTTTACAGCCCTGAGTTCATCGGAACGAGGACTGAACATTTTACCTTCAAAAATCTTCTCGTGTTCTGTCATTGATAATTTCTCCTTTTGGCATCGCTATTTTAACAACAGCATAGCGGCACAGTATTCATACGCAGCCCCCGGCTGATAGATCATACCTATACCTACGCTGGTTTTATCAGACAGCATTATGTAGCGATGCTGCATAGAATTACGCCAGCCGTTCATACACATAAAAATGTTTTTTGCTCCGGCACAGATATTTTCGCCCCACGATGTCCACTTGAACCCGGGATTATACGTCAAATAACGCTGTATTGCGGATGTACCCTCAGGACCTGTATGGGTAAGCTCGCCTTGAGAGGACATGTATCTTGCGTGGTCGGCCGAGCAAGCTGCTGCTGCATCGTCCCAAACGAGGGGAGATAAGTGATTTGCATACCTGAAACTGTTGAGTATGTCAAGCCCCATGCGTGATTGGTTAGAAAGACTCAAAGATATATCAAAATTATTGATGTACCCGTCCGCTATAGCATATACTCCGCACAGTATACCTTCAAAGGTATCATAATATTTGTGTATGTTTATGTTGTCAATTTTTACATACTCATATTGATCAGTCTCGGAGACTGCGGCAGAACCGTATGAAAGACCTTCGGAAGTCGTAAAAAGAGTTGAGTTTGTATAGTATCCGCAAACAATTCCGGCGTCAGAAGCTACCATCATAAATGCCGGGGCATATACCGCATAGACATGCCACATTAGTCCGTTTTCACCGATTAGAGAATAAGACGGGGCTCCGCAAACGGAAAACAGTTCGTCTGTCGTCTGCCCGATAGTAACTCTATAGTCGACGATAGACATGGTGTGGCTTTTATTATATGTGTATATTCCCGCCGAGTTTGTTGCCGCATCCCAGCCGACAGTAGCCCCTAAGGCTTCCGAAACAGCTCGTATGGGAACATATGTGGTGTCCCCGATGAGCTGAGCCGGAGATGGAATTTCTTTTTTTACTCCGTTGACTGTAATTTCAGACGAGTTAATTACAAGTGTTACGGTCGTGTTTGTTCCGGTAACGGAATTTATACCTGAAATAGTAACAGTCTGCGTTGGATCATCCCAGCCTACCGTAAAGTTCAGATACTCCATTACTGCACGCACCGGCACTAAAGTTGAATACTCGGTCAATATGGGTGCAAACTGGAAATATGGGGAAACTCCGTTGATTTTCACATTAACAGTGCTCATGGACTGGACAGAACCGTCCTGACCTTCAAGCTGTGATAAAATGCTGCTCTCAGCTCCGACAAACGAGTAGGCGTACACCGATGAAGAAAATATTACAAATGCAAGCAGTAAAAACAATACATTTTTTATCTTCATTTAGGTATTCCTTTCAGGAAAACAGTTATTTTCCAAATGTGTTTTTGAGGTAAGAAACGCTGTCGGCAAGCTGTTTTTCATTTTTTCCGAAATTTTCATTTTCAACTACAAACCAATCCGGAACACCAATAATATCCATAACTGCCTTGAAGTCAACAAGTCCAGCGCCCACTGCACAGTCCTCGTTACCGTCAGTGTCGCGTGCGTGAAGAACAGTAACTCTGTCGGCGTATTTCTTTATGTATTCCTCCGGACGCACACCGGCAATAACAACATGACGTGTATCCATTTCAAAGAAAACATTTTCTTTCTTGCAGTTTTCAAGTATAATGTCCATAGGAAGTTTTCCGTCTACCGGTGCAAATTCATGTCTGTGGTTGTGATAACCGAACGGTATTCCTGCGTCGTGGAATTTTTTTCCGACCTCATCAAGTTTTTTTGCAAAATCAAGCCACTGCTCTGCAGTATCTGCACCGAAGGCAGGTATGCAAAGGCTGTAAGAATTGCAGATTTTACACATATCTATCGCTTTTTGCGGATTTTCAAAAACGCTGTTGTATCCTTCATGGAAACCTGCGCATTCAAGACCGCGCTTGTCAAGTTCAGCCTTTACCTGTTCGGGTGTAAGTCCGAAAAGTCCTGCAAATTCCACTCCGTCATATCCAAGCTCTTTTGCTTTGTCAAGAGCAGCGCAAAGTCCTTTTTCTTCTGAAATATCCTTGATTGAATACAATTGAAGTGCTATTTTCATTATAATTACCTCCGAAATAAAATTGCCGTTTTGTTAAGTTAAATGAAAATTGAGATCTCGAACTCCTTATGGTATAATGGTTTTACCCCAAACCCGAATACCTCCCTGAAAATCAGAGAAAGGAGATCAAGATCTCATGGATAAAATTATACCACATTGTTGCCCAAGATGCAACTCAAAAAAACTTTATAAATATGGCAAAGATAAATTCGGTAATCAAAAATATCAATGCCG
>QAKH01000026.1 GCA_003343885.1 Clostridiales bacterium
CCTCCGCGTACTTTTTTGATACTTTTTTCCTACGAGGGAAAAAAGTATATACAATCCATGCCCGTTTGCGTGCAATAAACGCCACCGCACAAACTCAGAATAAAACATAAAATCAAGTTCTTTTGCCCCGCTTTTCTCCGAAAGAAAAGCGGGTGAAACGGAGTGAAAACATGCCGGAAAATACAGAAACACCGCTTGAGAAAGTCAAAGGAATAATCGAGGACGTCGTCTTTCACAACGCTGAAAACGGCTACACCATTTGCGTTATAGACGCCGACGGTCAACCCGTCACCCTTACCGGCGTTATACCTGCCGCAAATGAGGGAGAAATGATATCCGCCGAAGGCAAATGGGTGACTCATCCTACCTACGGCAGACAGTTCGCCGTATCCTCCTATACAAAAGAACTTCCGGCAACCTCCGCCGCAATACTCACCTACCTGTCCTCGGGAGCAGTCAAGGGAATAGGTCCCGTTACGGCAAAAAGAATAGTCGATTTATACGGTGAAGATACTCTGAACGTTATCGAAGAGCATCCCGAGTGGTTGTCCGACATAAAGGGCATTTCGCCGAAAAAAGCGGCTGAAATATCCGAAAGCTTCCGAAATCAGTACGGTATGCGCCAGGTCATGATTTACTTTCAGGGCATGTTATCCCCGAACCTTGCGTTAAAGGTGTACAAGCAGTGGGGAAACGCCTCTATTGATATACTCAGAAGCAATCCGTATCTTCTGTGCGACGAAATTGACGGCGTCGGTTTTGAAAAAGCGGATGCACTCGCCACTTCCTTAGGGTTTGAAAAAGACGACGAGGACCGCCTTATTGCCGGCGTAAAATTCGTGCTTTACTCGGAGTTAAACAGAGGCGGCAACTGCTATCTTCCGCTTGAGATACTTACACAGCGTGCGTCTGAAGTTTTAGGAGTCAGCGCCGAGCAGATACGCGACACTGTCGTGGTGCTTTCTCACAGAGGAGAAGTCGTTGCAGTAAAATATTCCGGAACTACTGCGATATATCTTGAAAACGTGTACCGCACGGAAAAATACTGCGCCGAAAAGTTAAAGCTTTTGTGCGAAACCAAAACCGACATTCCTCTGCTTGATCCGGAAGCCGAAATACAAAAGCTTGAAAACGCAAGCGGTATAAAATTCGCTCCGTTCCAGGCGGACGCCATACGTTTTTCGGTCGCCGAGGGAGTTGTGATAGTTACCGGAGGTCCGGGAACAGGAAAAACAACCATAATAAAAGCTATCATACGCATGTTTGAAAGCCTTGATATAAAAGTCTGCCTTGCCGCCCCGACCGGAAGAGCGGCAAAACGCATGTCTGCGGCGGCGGAAATGCCGGCAAAAACCATTCACAGACTTCTTGAATGTGAATACGGTGCCGACGACAAGCTTCGTTTCCAGCGCAACGAGGACAATCCGCTTGAGTTCGGCGCTGTAATTATAGACGAAACCTCCATGGTGGATATATTCCTTTTTTCCGCTCTGCTTCGTGCCATGAATCCCGGAACAAGGCTTCTGCTCATCGGTGACGCCGACCAGCTTCCGCCGGTAGGGGCAGGCGACGTGTTCGGCGATCTTATCCGTTCGGGCAGCTTTATGGCAGTAAGGCTTACCGAAATATTCCGCCAAGGCAAAGACAGCCGCATAATTTTAGGTGCGCACATGATAAACAACGGAAAAATGCCGCCTATCGACAACAAGGGCAACGATTTCTTCTTCATGCCGCGCTCGTCAGGACAAGATGTGCAGAAGCTCATTACGGAACTATGCTTCACAAGGCTTCCTAAGGCATACGGCTTTGATGCGCTTAGTGACATACAGGTAATTTGTCCGTCAAGGAAAGGCGAAGCAGGAACGACTGCGATAAACTCGCTTATGCGGGAACTTGCAAATCCTCCGTCGGCAGGCAAAAACCAATACACCGCCCACAATGTTGTTTTCCGTGAAGGCGACAAGATAATGCAGATACACAATAACTACGACATTGAGTGGCAGTCGCCCGACGGCAGGCAGGGAAGCGGAGTATTCAACGGCGACATCGGGTTTATAGAAAAAATAGACGTGGAAAACCAAACCGTATCCCTCCGCTTTGACGACGAACGGTATGCAGAGTGCGACCTGTCGGCGTTCGACGACATTGAGCACGCTTACGCAATAACCGTACACAAGAGCCAGGGCAGTGAGTACCGTGCCGTGGTTCTGCCTCTTCTTGACTGTCCGAGAGGTCTTATGACAAGAAATATGCTGTATACGGCAGTGACACGTGCCCAGAGCCTTGTAGTTATTGTCGGCAAATCAAGCGTTATGAGCGACATGATAGACAACAATGTGCGGCTTAACAAATACACAGGTCTTGCTCATATGTTAAAGCCTGTATATGTGTACCCAGAAAGCAAGATGAAAGAAGGCTTGGCGCAGGAAGATGAATAATCTCTCGGAGAAGCTTGAAAAATTAAGGCGCATCCGCCTTTTTGTGCTTGACATGGACGGCACGATAACTATTGACAACACCGCAATCGGCGGAGCTGTCGAATTTTGTGAAGCAGTAAAGAATAAGGGCGCGTCGGTTGCTTATTTTACAAACAACGCCTCAAAAAGTCCGTCGGACTATGTTAAAAAGCTGAAACGCATAGGTTTTCCCGTTTCGAGAGAAAATATGATTACTTCAGGCGACGTCACCATAAATTATTTAAACACGTTTCACAAGGGCGAGCCGGTATATCTTGTGGGAACGCCCGAGCTTGAGCGATCCTTTTTATCGGCGGGAATAAAGCTTTCCGATAATGCCGGAATTGTCGTTTCAAGCTTTGACACCACCCTTACCTACAAAAAACTTGAGCACGCCTGCTCTCTTATAAGAAACGGCGCACTGTTTTATTCCACCCACCCGGACGTCAACTGTCCAACCACAGGCGGCTTTATCCCTGACAGTGGGGCGATATGTGCCGCGATAGAGTTTTCCACAGGAGTAAAACCCCGCTTTTTCGGGAAACCTTACAAGGAGAGCGCCGACATGCTCTGCCGTATAAGCGGCCTTGCGCCATCTGAGATAGCGTTTGTCGGAGACAGGCTTTACACGGACATAGCTTTCGGAAAGCGTGCCGGATTTCTCTCGGTTCTTGTTCTTACCGGAGAGACCTCGCTTCGTATGCTTGAAGGCGCTCCTGACGAGCAGACGCCCGACCTTGTGTTTGACGGCATTTACGATATACTTGAATTTTTGAACTGATATGCCTTTTTGTATCCTTACGGCAATGGAAAAAAGGGAACGGAAAAGGCATAAATATAAAATATTTTAAAAACAGGAAACAGGAATAATTATGGAACTGTACGATTTTTTGGAAGCGCTGATACTTGCGCCTACTCCCAGCGGCTTTGAAAGCCTTGGCAGGGAAAGAATATTAGAACTTGTAAAAGAGTACGTGCCGGATTTTTTTGATGAAAGCCTTGTGCTTAAATCCGGAAGTTTGCTTTTTCATAAAGCGGCTAAGAAAAAGAATGCGAAAAAGGCAGTGCTTGACGCTCATATTGACACGATAGGCTTTGCGGTGAGCGAGATATGTGACGGCGGATTTGTAAAAGTCACCAATCTCGGCGGAATAGATCCGTTCATACTGCCATCTGCACGGGTAAAGCTTTACGGAAAAAAGGTAATAGACGGAGTTTTCACGTCGGTACCTCCGCATTTGGCAAGTGCTTCTGACAAGTCCGAGCTTAAAATTTCCGATTTATACGTTGACACCGCCCTCTCGGACGAAAATCTTCGGAAATACGTTGAAATCGGCACGCCGGGTACTTTTGCCATGCCTGTGTGCATGCTTGAAAACAGGGTAGTCGCTTCACACAGTCTTGACGACAAGGCGTGTGCGGCGACGCTTTTGGAAGCGTGCAAAATCCTCTTGATTTGCGGCGACGAACCGGAATGCGACTTATATATACACTTAAGCGTAGGAGAAGAAAAGACCGGGCTTGGCGCCGCCACTTTGCCTTATGTGATACCTGACGCCGACGCATGTATTGTAACCGACGTAAACTTTGCAAAATGCGCCGGAGTTAAGGATTATGAGGCCTTAGCCATGTCAGCCGGTCCCGGAATATCATTAAGCGCCTCGATAAACAGAGAACTTTCGGAATTTATCGAAAGCACCGCAAGGAAGAATAATATTCCCGTTCAAACGGTTGTGGAAATGCGTTCTACCGGAACCAATGCCACAAGAATACACAAAAACGGAATTCCCTGCGCCGTGCTTTCGCTTCCGTTAAAAAACATGCACACCGACTGCGAATGTGTAAGCCTTTGCGACATAGAAAGTTGCGCACGCCTGTTGGCAAGCGTACTTATAGGCTTTGACAGCTGTCCGACAGGGGAGGTTATACTGAAATGAGTGCTGAAAAAAGTAATTCCGCAAAAAACAATAAATTACCTAAAAAATCTGATAAAAATACAAATGGAACTTCCGGATCAAACACACGTGAAAGCTCAACAGCCGTACCGACTGAAAAAGCCGGACAAACTTCGAAAAGCGGCGAATTGATTTCCGCCGGCTCATGGGATCTTTCCCAGTTAAAGCAGCTTTGCGACGAAAGCGGAGTTTCAGGCGATGAACGTCGGGTAGGACTTCTTATAGCTTCATTTATAAAGCCCCACTGCGACAAGCTGTTTTTTGACCGCACCGGAAACCTTATTGCGTTTAAAAAGGGAAGAAGCACACCGAAAAGTCCGGTTATGTTCTGCGCGCATCTCGACGAAGTCGGTTTTATGATACGCCACATAAACGACGACGGATCTCTGCTTTTCGAGCAGGCAGGAATGATGCCGGAGGTACTGTTATCCAAGCGTGTGCTTATCGGAGAAAACAAAATTCCCGGTGTTATCTGCTCAAAGCCTGTTCATTTGACACGGGGAAAAGAGAAAGAGCCGCCGCAGACTGACAACATGTATATTGATATAGGGGCTCAAAATGCCAAGCAGGCAAAAAATCTTGACGTTTACGCAAAGTACGCCGCCTTTGACAACGCTTTTACCATTCTCGGCGACGGAACAGCCGTATGTTCAAAGGCAATAGACGACAGATTCGGGTGCCAGGTGATGATACGCCTTTTGAGTTCTGTTCCCGAATACGACTCGTATTTTGTGTTTACCGTAGGAGAAGAACTCGGCGGAACAGGTGCTCTTGCCGCTGTTCGCTATATTAAACCCGGCATTGCCGTCATTCTTGAAAGCACAACAGCTTCCGATTTGCCTCAGAATACCGGCGGAAACAAGGTTTGTTCGGTCGGAGGCGGCGCTGTCGTGCCGTTTATGGACGGAGGAACAAAGTACGACGAACGTCTTGTAAAAAGATTATGGGACATTGCCGAAGAAAACGGCATACGTGTGCAGACAAAAAGCCGCATTGCCGGCGGTACCGACGCCGCCGCCATTCAAAGAGGTCTTGACGGAGTACGGGTATGCGCCGTATCTCTCCCCTGCCGCTACATTCACACCTCATCTTGTCTTGCAAGCGTTTCCGACATGGCGGACTGCTTTAATTTGGTTTCGCTGTTCGCAAAAGAAGTCGGAAAGCTCCTTTGACGGTGCCGAACGCTTCTGTTTATGCCGTATGTTTGGCAAATGACAAATATTACAAATAAAAAAATCTACTTTGCGCCTGATAATATCCTATATCTGATAAAACAAAAAAGCGAGGGACAAAAAATGACCGATATACTTAAGCTGCTTTTAAAGACACCTACCGCCTCCGGCTCCGAACAGCAAATAGGCGAGGTTTTAAGCCGGTATCTCGAAACCGAGTGCGGCTGTGACGTTGCCGTAGACGGTCTTGGGAACGTAATTGCGGCAAAGCGTTACAAAGGCTCTTCACGGGGCAAAAACTCCGTCACGGCATCCGGCGTACCGTTAAAGGCGGCGCTTGTATGCCCGATAGACGCTCCGGGACTTATAGTCACGCACATTGAGAAAGGCGGTCTTATAAAGGCGGCGTCTCTTGGAAAATGTGATTTTCGCTCGGCATGCTACGGCGTCGTTCGTGCCGGAAAACATTACGGTATTATAACGCCTGATTCGGATAAAAGCGACAGCATCGACTCATGTCACGTCGATTTTGGTTTTACCGACGATGACAACGCCTGCAAATATATTCATCAGGGTGACACGCTTTATTTTGACAGCGAGAATGCAGAGCTTCAAAACGGTGCGGTCTGCGGCGTCGGAGTCGGAGCAAAGTTCTGTGCGGCGGCATTATGCAAGACGGCAAAGAACATTGTTCCGGCAAAGGGCAAGGAATTTTATTTTATATTTACAACCCAGTCGCTGTTAGGGCTTAGAGGTTCATATCCTGCTTCTTTCGGCGTTTCGCCGGACGTTGCCGTTTGCGTTGAACCATACGAGGGCGAAAAAATAGCGGTCAAAATACTTGACCGCAGTTTGGTTTGTGATACCTGCGTTACCGAAAGACTTCGCAGCGCCGCAGCCCAGACCGGAATTGACATATCCCTTGAAGTTCGCTCCGACGACGTTTCGGACGCTTCGGGTGTTCAGCGCGCGGGAGCCGGCGTAAAAACCGGAGTACTCATGCTCCCTGTCAGAAATTACAACAGTACAAAACAGATTTCCTGCAAAAATTACTCAGAACAGATTTCCGCCATCACAGAAAAATTCCTGAATAATATATAACCGTACAAAATAAAGCAGAAACGCCGGCGCCGAATGCGAAAATTGCCGCATCCCGTGCGCGCGGCGTTTTTTTTCTGCGGCGCACACTATGCCGGCTTTGCGGAAAAGCCGAAGAATACGCCTGTGCTGACGAGCTCTCCTCCGGTTTTGTTTCTAATTTTACGTTTTTTTCGTACGGATAAAGCTGTGTTTTTACTATTCTTCCTGCCTCGCCTATATAG
>QAKH01000102.1 GCA_003343885.1 Clostridiales bacterium
GAACTGAGATGTTCACTTAGAAGTTTTGCTTCGCCTCCGATGAGTCCGCCTATGGAATGGCAGATGGGGAAACTGAAGCCCTGTTGAAATCGTCAAGACTTACACCGACATTTTTTTTAGGTGCATCTTGGCTGCCGTTAGCTTTTGTCTGGCTGGCAGTTTCCGACGGCACAGGCTTATTATTTTCGTGTCCTCCCGGTTCCTGCTGTTGCTTGGGAACACTATGCGCAACAGGTTTAACAGGGTCGATATTCACGCGTGTAGGCTCCGGCGCTTTTTTTGCAGCCGGCGTTTGAGGTTCTTTGGCGCGGTTTTCGATTACATGATTATCTTTTACATGTGAATCCGCAGTGTCATGGTGCCGGTCTGCGGCAACATTTGCGGCATGTGCGGCATGTGCAGCATTTGCAGCATGTTTTTTCTGAAAAATCTTTATTACTTCGTCTGTATCATTAGGATTATTTTTCCCGGCAGCCATTTTAGTACTATCCTCACGCTCCGGGGCATCGCCGTCAGACGCCGGGGAAACTGTTAACTTATCCAACAAACTATTCTTATCTGTGTTAGGTACTTCTGATTTTTCTGAAGGCGTATTACCGTTAACATTCATATTATCCGAATTTTTATTAGAGTCCATATTAGCCTCCTATCAACTATTTTCCCATCTTGCGCTGCTTCCCGACGGGAGTACGGCGCCGGTTGCAGAAACTCTGAGTCCGATTTCATCAGAATCAACCAAGCCTTTATATTTTGAGCGGACATGAAGTTCAAGCAGATATCCCATCGTTGAAGCTGAGAGTCCGGCGGTATACGAATTAACTATCATAAACAGAGGATTATCACTCAAAAGCTCTGAAGAAAGCCGTACAAGCTCGTCTACCCCGTCCTCCAGTTTCCAGACCTCGCCGCCAGGACCTCTGCCGTATGACGGAGGATCCATTATTATAGCGTCATACTTATGTCCTCGTCTGATTTCTCTTTCTATAAACTTCTTGCAGTCATCAACTATGTACCGTATCGGGGCGTTTTGCAGTCCTGAAAGCGCCGCATTTTCTTTCGCCCATGCGACTATTCCCTTTGACGCGTCTACATGGCACACGGAAGCGCCTGCCGCAGCGGCGGCAAGGGTTGCTCCGCCCGTATAAGCAAAAAGATTCAGCACCGACACGGCTCTTCCGGCGTGGGAAATTTTATCCTGTATAAAATCCCAGTTTACCGCCTGCTCAGGGAAAACGCCGGTATGCTTAAATCCGGTAGGGCGCACGCAAAACGTCATATTTTTCCGTGTTATTTTCCACCCGAGATTCAGCAGATCCTCCGGCACCGAGAAAACCTTCCATGCTCCTCCGCCCTTTGATGAACGTATATATCTTGCGTTTGCCTTATTCCAGAGAGGATGCTTCTTTGCGTTTTTCCAGAGCACCTGAGGATCCGGACGTATAAGAATTATATCTTTCCAGCGCTCAAGGCGCTCTCCGTCGGAGGTATCCAAAAGCTCGTAATCTTCAAAGTCCGAGGTAAACCACATGTTATAATTCCTTTCACTTGTTAAGTTAGTTATCGGACACTTCAAGAAGTTCTATGTCTCCGACAGGAAGAGTAAAACTATTATTTTTATTTAGTGGAATTTCAGCAGTATAGCTGTACACCGACGGCACAGGCATAGCCATGCGTGCAGCCGTCATTTTTATATCCGGAATGGATTTTTTTGCGAGTATCATTGAATCAAGGCTAAGTCCGTCACATATGACTGTACAATCCGAGCCCGATATCTCAAGAGAGGGCTTCAGAGTATCGGCTTCCAGCTCAGACAGACGGTTCAACTTGCGCAAATTAAAATTATTGTAATTATTTCCGTCAAGCCGTATATACCCGTCATGCACTGAAACGCCCGAAAAGCATACTTCCGTAAGGCGGCAGGATGAAATTTTCAAAGCGTTTGCAGACACATGTCCAGAAAGGTGTGAAAATCTGCAATCCGTAAGCTGACTTTCATTTGCCGCAACAAGCATCTCGCAGTCGTCCGAGTCAAGAGTGACAGCGACAAGGTTATCTATCTCAGCACCGGGCACAAACTCAATTGCCGCAACGCATCCGCTGTACTTATTATTTGATAAATATATATTTCCGCATTTATCTCCGAACACAATACCGCTTGCAGTTCGTCCTGACGTGAGAAACGAGTCAACAACGACTAAATGCCTGCCGGAACAAAAGCCTACTACGCAATCCGAGGCGCTGTTTACAGTAACATGTTCAAGTGTGACATGACTTGCATCCGTGAAGTCAAATGCGCAGTCCTGCGTATTCACACTATTCCATATGCCGCCGCAAACAGTTATATTATCTGACGGCACACTTGCAGAGGCACCGACAAAATCTATTTGCGCACGCTTGTGACAGCTTATTCTCAAATTACCGTGCAGTGCAAGTGGCTTTGAAATTTTATAAGTGCCATAGGGAACACACAAGAGATTTTCCTTACTTTCAAGAGCTTTTTCAAACGCTTCGGTGTCGTCGGCTTTTCCATCTCCGACAGCGCCGAACTGCTTGACGCTTTTTCCGAATATAAGATTTTCGGACATTGTTTCACTGCCTTTCAAAAAACTTTGCCAAAACTCAGGCAAACCGGCTGCATAATAGCTCCATAAACATTTTTGTCAAATAGAAATATATTATTCACTGTCCTGCTCGTCGTCTGCCTGCAAGGAAGCTTCGGCGGAGTTTTCGTTTTCGGAGAGATCCGCAGTGATTTCGTCTTCCGCATTATCGCTTGCAGAGTCCTCCTGCTCTTCACTCTTTTCAACTACCGTAAAATTAGTGATAAGCACGTCTTCTCCGGTACGCATTACACGAACGCCGGACGCTGTTCTTCCGATCACTGAAATTTCATCGACATGAGTACGTATAATCGTTCCGGTATTGGTTATCAGCATAACGTCATCATCGTCGTTTACAAGAGCTATACCGTTAAGTTTACCGGTCTTTTCGTTCAGGTTATGGCACTTCATGCCCTTACCGCCGCGGTTATGAAGTGAAAATTCCGAAAGCTCGGTACGTTTACCGAGTCCGTTCTCGGTTATTGTGAGAACCTTTCGTGTTTCGTCCTTCAATGTTGCTACCGCGCCAACAACAAAGTCACCGTCTGAAACGGTAATCGCCTTTACGCCGCGAGCTCCTCTGCCAAGAGGACGCACGTCGTTCTCATCAAAATACACGGCAAGTCCGTTATGCGTCGCAAGGAGCATGTTGCTGTTTCCGTCGGTCTTGAGGACATAAAGCAGTTCGTCGCCTTCATCAAGGTTAATAGCGATAAGGCCGGCACGGCGTATATTCTTATACAACTCAAGCGAAGTACGTTTGATTACTCCGTTTTTGGTGACCATGGTAAGGTACAGATCCTTATCCTTCAGCGATTCGAGCGAAACGTACGCCGTAATTTTTTCATCCGGCTGAAGCTCAATAATATTGACAAGGTTAGTTCCCTTTGACGTACGGGAAGCCTCAGGCAATTCATACGCCTTTTTAACAAATACCTTACCTATATTCGAGAACATCATTATATAGTTATGGCTGTTTGCTATAAACACATTTTCAACAAAATCTTCTTCCTTGGTATTCATGGCGGTTATGCCCTTGCCGCCGCGCTTTTGAGCGGAATACGTATCGACAGGCATACGCTTGATATATCCCTGGTGACTGATTGTTACGACGCAATCCTTTCTCTCGATGAGGTCCTCAAGGACAATTTCGTTTTCGACTGCCTCAATGCGGGTACGTCTTTCATCGCCGTACTTACGCTTGATTTCAAGCAAGTCATCACGGACAATATCCATGATTTTCCCGGAATCTGTAAGCAGTTCAGTGAGTTCGGCTATTTTTTTATGAAGTGAATCGAGTTCTTCGAGAAGCTTATCGATTTCCAAACCTGAAAGTCTTCCGAGCGGCATCTGAACTATTTCAGTTGCCTGTATGTCAGACAAGTCAAACCGGTTTATCAACGCCGTCTTTACTTCCGGAATGCCGCCGGGAGTATAGCGGATTATTTTTATTACCTCATCAATATTGTCAATGGCTATTTTTAAGCCTTCAACTATATGAGCACGGCGTTTCGCTTTATCAAGGTCAAAGCGTATGTGTCTCTCAACGACTTCAATCTGGTGATCGATATAATGGCGAAGCATTTGCTTGAGGTTCAATATCTTAGGTTCACCGCCGACAAGCGCAAGCATATTGACAGCAAACGTATCCTGAAGCTGAGAATACTTATAAAGAAGATTGAGAACGACATTCGGATTTGCGTCTCTCTTGACGTCTATGACAATTCTCATACCGTCTCTGCCGGACTCATCTCTTATATCGGAAATTCCTTCTATGCGCTTTTCGTTGACAAGTTCGGCAATATTGGCAACAAGTGTGCTTTTATTTACCTGATACGGGATTTCCGAAATAATGATAGAGGTACGTCCGTGTTTCTCTTCAAAATCAGCCTTGGCACGTACATATATACGTCCGCGTCCGGTCATGTATGCCTCATATATTCCGGCAGTTCCGTGAATTGTTGCGTATGTCGGAAAATCAGGGCCTTTTATAAAGTTTATAAGTTCAGAAATTTCGCAGTCGGGATGATACATAAGATGTATCGCTCCGTCGATTACCTCATTCAGATTATGCGGCGGAATATTCGTCGCCATACCAACTGCAATACCGATTGAACCGTTTGCCAAAAGGTTAGGAAATCTTGCGGGAAGCACGGTCGGTTCTTTGAGCTTATTATCGAAATTAGGCATAAAATCGACTACGTCTTTGTCAATATCAGAAAGCATTTCGTCTGATATTTTCGCCATTCTCGCCTCGGTGTAACGGTAAGCTGCAGGCGGGTCGCCATCGACGTTACCGAAGTTTCCGTGACCTTCAACAAGAGGATATCTCATGGAAAAAGGCTGTGCAAGACGGACAAGCGCATCGTAGACCGACGCGTCTCCGTGCGGATGATAGTGACCAAGCACATTACCGACCGTTGTAGCCGATTTTCTGAATGGCTTATTATAGGTAAGTCCATCCTGGCTCATAGCGTAAAGTATACGGCGGTGAACCGGCTTTAATCCGTCGCGCACGTCGGGAAGCGCCCTGTCAACTATAACAGACATGGCGTAATCTATAAACGAGCGCTTGACCTCGGTAGATATCTCTACCTCAGTGATGTTTTGTGTCTTGGTGACTTCATCCATTTTGACTTCCTCCGAATTGTTATATGGTTATTTAATATTGCGTTGTTATGCGTCGAGGTTCTCGTAGTACTCCCTGTTTTCCTCGATCAGGGTCTGCTGACGTTTTGCGAGAGTCTGTTTTTCCGCTATGAGGCGTTTTGCC
>QAKH01000034.1 GCA_003343885.1 Clostridiales bacterium
AATTTTGTGAAATCATTATGCTATTTTTTCATTTTAACTTTACAAAACCATAAATAAACAAAATATTACTTCTACATTATACTATAATCCGCATTTTTTTGCAAGACTTTTTTATAAAATAATCAATTCTTTAGGGCTGTTTGTTAAATTTACGCACCCGCCGTTCTTAACGCTGACAATGTCTTCTATTCTGACTCCGAATTCTCCGTCCAAATACACGCCCGGTTCAACGCTTATAACTGCGCCTTCGGGTATCGGACTGTTGTTTGACGGTGAAAAATTCGGGGATTCATGTATTTCAAGACCAAGCGAGTGACCGAGCGAATGTCCGAAGCATCCGTCATATCCTCGGCTTGCAATATATTCACGAGCAACTCCGTCTATGCTCTTTCCGGTTTTTCCGGCGCTTATGTACTCAAGCGCCTTGTACTGAGCATTTAAAACCGTATCATAAACATCACGCATTTTTTCGGTTGGCTTTCCGATACTGACCGTTCTTGTCATATCAGAGCAATATCCGTCAAAACGCGCTCCGAAATCCATGGTTAAAAAGCCTTTTTTGATCGGAATATTATCCGGCACGCCGTGCGGCATGGCAGATTTTTCGGCATTTACCGCTATTGTATCAAAAGCGATTCCGTCAGCGCCGTTTGACAGCATAAAGTAATCAAGCTCAAGAGCGACTTGCTTTTCGGTAAGTCCTTTTCCGAGGTTATCCGAAATATACGAAAGAATATGTGCGAACGCCTTATCGGTAACAGCCTGCGCTTTGACAATTTTTTCAAGCTCGCTGTCAGTTTTTACGGCTCTTAACATTTCAAATGCGCAAGACGCGCCGTTGCACAGTTTCTTGCCTGCGAACTTTTCACTCAATCGCTCATATTCTGAAACGGTAACGTAATTCTCCTCTATGAGAATGTTATCACAGCCTTCGAACAGACCGGCAAGTGTTTCCCAAAGCGTTTTATCCTGTAAAACGACCGTCACTTCGGAGTTTATTTTTCCCTGCTTTTTAGCCTCGCATGCCGAGCCGTAGTATCTGAAATCCGTTATAAATACCGTTTTTTCCGGAGTAATCGCCACAAATCCTGCGCTTGACGGAAAACCGGTTGCGTATCTTCTGTTGACTGAAGACAAAATCAGCGCGCCGCCGGCATTTTTATCTTTCACAAACGGTTTTAACTTTTCCCAAAGCATTTTTTCATCTCCTAAAATGCCGCAAACACAGTCCGGCACATTAAATTCCGGCAATATCTCCAGCATATTTTGCATAAGTATTTTTCATTTCGAGCGCATCCTCCGCCTGCGTCCCGTCAGACTCACAGATAATTGTAGGCGCCGCGCCGATTTGAGCGATAGCCTGCATAAGCGGCACATAATCGGGCCCGTACACGGTATCCTCAAAAGTGAGGTGTCTTTTTTCTCCGCCCTTGGTATGTTCTATTTTTGAAAAATGGCAATGCATATTATACGCCGCTTCCGGTGATTTTCTTTTTTCCACTATATCAAAAATTCTTTTATAGTCGTCTACGCTTTCAAACACGCCGCCCTGTTCCCTTGCGTTCATATGTCCGAAGTCGATAACCGGGCAGACCGTTTTATCAACGCTGCACATTTCAAGCACCTCGTCGAGTGTGCCGAGCTGGTTTACCTTTCCCATGGTTTCGATTCCCAGAATAAATCCGTATAATCCGTTTTCGCTCAGCACATTAAGGGCATGGTGAATAGCGTCCTTAGCAAAGTTAAGCGCGTCTGTTCTGTCAAGCTTTGCGCAAGATCCGGCATGTATTACCATTGTTTTTCCGCCCATCAGAGAAAGCGCTCTTGCACTGTCGAGTATGTACTTTGCGCTGCCTGTTCTCTTTTCCGGCTCGACGGAGGACAGTGAAATAAAATAAGGCGCATGGATACTTAAACTTATCCCAGCCAACTTTGCTTTTTCTCCGAGGGACACAAAGGTTTCGTCCGAGGCGTTAACGCCTCTGCCCGCCTCGTATTCGTATGCGTCAAGCCCGACTTTTTTTACCCACTCCGGCGCCTGCAAAGTATTTTTGTTTCCTTGTTTATAAAAACTTTCGGAGTTTCCTCCCGGCCCAAACATTGCTCTGTTTTCCGCCATCTTATCACCGGCCTTTCTTTCAATATAAATTCATTTATTTCCTGTTCTGTGTTTTCTTCGGTAAGCGTATAAAAACGGTTTTTCAAAAAAGCGTTTGAATTTAAAAAAAGGAGTTTCAACGTCTTTTATAGGTTTCACCAAAAAGCTCGGCACTCCGAGAAGCGCGGCGGCGACGACGTCCGTAAAAATCTGATCTCCCACTGCCCCACAGTTTTTTAAATCTACCGAACATCTTTCGGCAAGCCTTTTATACTTATCAACCTTTGGTTTTCCGGCTTTTGCTTCAAACGGTATGCCGAGACCTGCGGCATATTTTTCAACACGGGAAAGGTCGTTATTTGAAACAAACACCGCCCGTATTCCGTGTTGTGACAATTTTTCAAACCATTCAAGATTTTCTTTTGTCGGCAACGGACTGTCGTATGGCACAAGCGTATTGTCTATATCCAGAAACAGGCAAGTTATATTATTCTTCTCAAGCAGTTCAAACGGTATATCATACACCGTTTCAAACATATAATCAGGGACAAACACGGCGTTCTCCTCACTGTGTTATTTTAATACACTTTTAATGCTTTGCGTTCTTCTATTATGCACCTATGCGCCGCTGAAAAGCACAAAAAAGCCGGAAGAATGCGGTTTAACATCCTCCGGCTTTGTTTTACGTCGTTTATTCAGCGTCGCTTGCAGAAGCTTCGTCTGTTTCAACAGCGGCTTCGTCAGCACCGTACTGATCATCCTGCTCAAGGAGCGCACGGATAGAAAGACTTACTTTCTTAGCGTCGTAATCAATTGCAGTTATCTTCGCTTTCACAACATCGCCGACCGAAAGTTCGTCTGCCGGTTTTGCAATCTTCTTGTTGGAAATCTGCGAAATGTGGATAAGACCGTCAATGCCGGGAATTACTTCGGCAAAAGCTCCGAAGGGAGTAAGGCTTACCACTTTTACGTCTACTACATCGCCCTCTGCGTAGTTCTGAGAAAGAATGGTCCACGGATTATCTGCTTCCATTCTGTGTCCGAGAGAAATTCTCTTCTTCTCAGGATCAAGCGCTTTGATATAAACGTCTATTTCGTCGCCTACGCTTACTACTTCAGACGGATTCTTGATTCTCTTCCATGACAGCTCGGTAATATGTACCATGCCGTCAACCGCGCCGAGATCAACGAATGCGCCGTAGCTTGTTATTGACTTAACTTTTCCGGTGAACTTCTGTCCAACTTCTGCTGTTTCCCAGAACTTCTCCTCAGCAGCTTTCTTTCTTTCGGTTACAACTGCTCTTACAGAACCAACTGCACGCTTCTTGCGGGCGTCTGTTCCGATTACTTTAAACTCGAGCATCTGACCTGCAAACTGCTGCAAATCCTTTTCTTCATACGGCTGCTCACGTCTGGGGAGCGTTGTCTGAGATATCGGTACAAAAACTCTTCCTGCTGCGCAGATAAGTACAAGTCCGCCCTTTGTAATCTCAACAACTTTTCCGGTAAGAACCGTTCCGTTCTGTTCTGCCTCAACGAGTGCGTCCCAATTCTTGTCAGCGTCTATGCGCTTCTTTGAAAGAAGAATGGTACCTTCAGCGTCATTCGGCTTAACAACAACGACATCGATTTCATCGCCCGGCTTAACTATATCCTCAGGTTTTGCCGTCGGATCATCTGTCAATTCGGAAAGCGGAATCATACCTGTATATTTTATACCGAGATCAACATGAACCTCAGTCGGTGTAACAGATGTCACTGTGCCCTTTACTCTTTCTCCTGTTCTGAGAGTTTTGAATGAAGCGTCGAGCATTTCCTCGAAGCTCATTCCTTCGTTAATTGTGGATGTTTCCATTGTTTTGTTTTTCATCAGAATGAAAATTTCCCAAAATATTTTCTATTCTGACTTTTACCTCCTCTATTATATCATCAGGCGTTGAAGCGCCTGCTGTTATCCCTATGGTGAACGTATTTCTGCGGTCATTGCCGCTTGGGGTTTGGTCTGAAAACGACGCATACAAAAGTCTGAAGTCCTCTTCCGGAACGTCGCTGCTTTTCTCCAGAAGGTACACGTTTCGGCAATACTCAGAGGCGATATCGTAAAGCTTTCTGGTATTTGAACTTTTCGTTCCGCCTATAACGCACATCACGTCAGCTTGTCCGGCAAGTCTTTTGACTTCATTTTGACGATTTTCCGTAACATTACATATTGTATCAAATATTTTTGCATTTGTATATACTTTTTTTATAACTTTTTGACAATTTACATATTTTTCATTATTTCCTGTTGTTTGTGACACCAGCAGCAATTTATTCGACAAATTTCGTCCTTCATTATTAACAAAATCCGAACACTCCTCGTCGTCGGAGCATATTTCCGTTTTCGCATGAGCATAGCTTTGTATTCCGACGACTTCCGGATGATTTTTATCACCGACTATAAGAGTTGTGCTTCCGTCGGACGAATTTTCATCGACAATTTTGTGTATTCGTTTTACAAACGGACATGTTGCGTCAACCACCTCAAATCCGTCTGAAACAAGTCTTTCCGAAAGCTGTTTTGTAACGCCGTGCGTACGTATAACAACGATTATATTGTCACGTTCGGGAAGCAAAGAATCGATATGCTCTTTTTCTATGCAGAATATGCCGTCGTTTTTAAGACGTTCGATAAACACATCATTATGAATAAGTTCGCCTATGACGTATATTCTTTTATCGGTTTTCTTTCTCAGCTCATACACAATTTCAACTGCTCTTCTGACTCCGAAGCAAAAGCCGCAGTTTTCCGCTACAATTATTGAATATGCCGGGCAATTCATTTTTCTGTCTCCTCACGAGTTTTTTTATCGAGCTCGCATATACGCCCGAAAATCTCATCGCTTATACGCTGGTATTCCTGTGGACTCTTTGCGCCGGCATTATACTCTTCAAAGCTTATGGGAGAGCCTACTCTAACGTACAGCTTACGGAAAAAGCGGACTTTATACTCTTTTGTGTATATGGAAACCGGTATAACGGGAGTTTGCATTCTGTAAACCATCATTCCGGTTCCGCTTTTAATATCTGCGGCATCTGCCGGAGATTCGCCTCTGCAGCGTCTTCCCTGCGGAAATATTCCGACCGGCTCGCCGTGCTTTAAGTGTGTAAAAGCAGTTTTTATAGCAGTTACGTCTGCGTTTTCCCTGTCAACCGGAAAAGCACCGAGTACTTTTATAATTTTCTTCAAGACAGGAATATCAAAAAGTTCTTTTTTTGCCATAAAATGCACAGGGCGTTTTACTGCCACTGCCAGGAAAACCGGGTCCCAGTTTGAAATATGGTTACAGCATACAAAGCATGCGCCATCCTTTGGCATGTTTTCCGTTCCCGTAATTTTGGCACGGAACAACATCTTTACAAAGCCGGAAAAAAACTTTACGAGAATTCTGTACAGGCGCATAGGTGGCGGAGTATATTCTTTTTTTTCAGAATTTTGTACCGAGTTTTGCATTTATTATTTCCATCGCCTTTCTTTCTGTCGTTTCCGGTTCATATCCGCTGTTATCAAGCAATACTGCGTCATGTGCGGGAACACAGGGAGCAGCGGCTCTTGTAGAATCGTTCTTATCGCGTTTAAGCATATCGTCAAGGACATCTTCAAATTTCACGTCCTGTCCTTTTGCTATAAGCTCTTCGTATCTGCGGCGTGCTCTCTCCTCATTTCCTGCCTTAAGGAATATTTTTACCTGTGCGTCAGGAAGCACGACGGTTCCAATATCTCTGCCGTCCATTATCACGTTATTATTTCTTGCAAAATCTCTTTGCTTTTCGAGCAAAAACGCACGAACTGCCGGAAGAGCGGACACTGCGGAGGCGTACATTGACATTTCGGGTGTTCTTATTTTATCAGACACGTCCTCTCCGTTAAGGAACACGTGCTGAGATCCGTCTATCCATTCGAGTTTTATATCTATTTTTGAAAAGTGTTTTTGGAGGCTTTTCTCGTCGTTCGGCTCTATTTGATTTCTTTTTGCGTATAGTCCAACTGTACGGTACATGGCGCCTGTATCTATATAAAGCCAACCAAGTTTTTTTGAAAGTGTTTTTGCCAAAGTTGATTTTCCTGACCCGGACGGGCCGTCTATTGCAACTGAATACATTTTTTCTCCTTGTTATGAATATTATTTTAGCTTTTCCTATTATTTTTATTATTTTATGTACTTTTTTCGCTCGTACGAAAAAAGATACCAAAAAAGTACGCCATAGGGCTCCGCCCTCTGGACTCCCTTACGTCGTAAAACTCCGGCTCCGCTTCGCTCCGCATGTTTTACGACGATACCTCAACTTCCACAGTATCCGGAAACGCAAATACGCAGTTTTTCTTTACTTTTTAATGACTGCGGGCTAACACAGCAGTGTTCTTTTGAAATTTTAGTTTTTTTGTTATAATGGGTTTTGATTACAGTCTGAGTTTTCGTGCTGGCGTTTATGGCACGAAAACGGGCTTGTTTTCGCG
>QAKH01000044.1 GCA_003343885.1 Clostridiales bacterium
CGTTTGCCGTTTTTATTGAGCCGGTTGTGTGGTTTTCAACATTTGTACCATCAGAACCGTAGATAAAGTTGCCTCCGATGGTGTTATCTGTGTAACCATTTCCTGCATAGTCCTTCAATGGATAGAGCTTATAGGAAATATTATAGGTAGCTCCGGGCACAAAGCTCATGTAAATGTTAAAATAAGCCCAAGCTCTGTTGTTAGCGGTGGTCTTTATTTCAAAAACCTTCTTTCCCGGTTCCTCCGGGTCATCGATTATATTGACGTTTGCGTTTTCCGCCGAATAACGGATACCCTCGGGCACTTCAGCACCAGCATCGAGAACCACTTCTGTTGGTTTAGGAGTAACTTTTATAATTCCTTCGGGGTTTGTATAGAGTATCTTAATGTAATCAATTGAGAAAGTTCCCTCAGCTTCAAACGGATCAAATCTTATCTGACCTATTGTTCCTGACCAGTTCGGATGCTGAGTCATATCAAATTCTATCTCAACGAACTCACCGTTCGATGAAAGGCCTTCAGTTGAGACGGTAACCACATCATTTCCATTAAAAGATCCTCCGGGATTTACAAAGAATATTGATGAAGTTATTCCGGTCGTTCCTTCAGCGTATCCTCCGGTAATGTCATAAGACATGCGAACAACAACTTTTTCATATTTTACCGGATCAATTGAAATTTTAGGAGAATTCATAACAGGATCGTGACGCCTTCCATTGGATAGCGACTTAAATGAGACTACTCCGCCGGAATGTTCCGTTGCTTCAAGACAAGCAGTTGTAAATCCGTCCAAATAACCTTCTATATTGAAGTCCCATGTATAATCTGCGGCTTCTCCCTCTTCTTTGCTGAAATAATAGTTAGTTAAGGTATATTTGTTTCCGTCAACTGAAATTCCTAACTCGAGTGCCTCTGCCATTGCCTCTATCTCTATCTCAGGTATTCCGTCGATAATCTCAGGTGCGGATTTAAGCGTAACATTGCCCTTATCGGTTTCGGCTGTAGTCGATCCCATTGTGAACACTATGTAGTGATCATTCGCTCCGTAAAGAGTGAGCTGCTTTTTATCAAAATTCCAGCGATAGAATATGCCAAGTTTCGTATAAAATCCGGCTGCGTAAGGATCGATTGCCGCTTTCAATGCTCCGTTTTCATATACCGGCTTAAATGCCGTAGCTGTCGAAACAGTTTCGCTGTTCAAATATATCTCATGTGAATCAGGAGCATTAAGGAATTCAACTAGTTGAATCTCATATTCGCAGTCACCGCGTTCGATAGGGTCCATTCTGAACAGGCCAATTTTACCTTTCCAGTTTCCGCACTGCGTCATATTTACAATGTACTCATGATACTCACCGTCAGATGTGATCTCAAAGTTGATATTCTTCTTTTCATCCCAAGTCTTATCGTTCTCAGTAAGGAAGTACAGCTGGCATTTAGCAGTATCAGTAGCAGCGGTCGCCTTGTAGACTATACGCATATACTCAGCTTCTGACGCGTCGAAATCTAAATTACGAGTAGTTACAAGTGCAAAGTCGGCTCCAGCACTTACTCCCTTTAGTGAGTTTGAAGTATATTCGACACTGGCGTTGCCGTGGCTGTTTCTGAAAATTTGCTCCTCATTTCCGGTAGTAAAATCAAATTTCAAAGTCGATGACAACTCATCAACATCAAGGTTTTCATCCTCGGAATACAGTTCGTATCTGCGTATTCTCTTTCTGGACTGGTCATAAAGAGCGTTATATCTTGTGCGGGTATCGTCATCAGGACGAAGATCCGAATGCTCTTCTTCTCCGACAAAGACGTTTCTTATCGCGTCAAGATAACTGAATCCAATGCTGTTTGTCGGAAGAATATAATGCCCTTCGCCAAATTCGTTCCAGTTACTTAAAATAAGCATATCCGTCTGCCACGTTTCACCGGTTCTGTTGCCGAGCAGGTCATCTTTTACCCACGTGAGAATTTCCTCGTAATCCTCTTGAGTAATCAGAGGCGAACGGCTGTTGCCCTGTCCTAAGAACATATTGCAAAATCCTACGCCGACCGTTGGAACAGCTGTTATTCCGGAAGAAACTGCGCCTTTATCCTGATCGGTAATCTTTTGTTTCTGATATTCCGGATCAAATGCGCTCTGTCCCCAGTTATATGCATAAATTCCGTCAAATCCCATAGACTGCGCCGTTACTGCATCAGAACCGGTTGTAAGAATAATCGCACCGTCATATCCCAAATCGACGCACACCTGTCTCAGGTAGTCAAGCTCAGCCTTTACGGCTTCAGCTGAACCGAATATATCGAGAAGAGTAGAAGTTCTGTATATTGTGATGAGAGCCTTATTGTCTATTGAGAAATATCTGTCTTTATCGTACAGGTAATATTCTTTCCAATACTCTACGATATTGTTGCGGAACTGCTCGGAATTTGAAGGCAAATTACCCGAGTTCTCCCACATTATGGCGTATTTCATCATTTCAGAGTACTTGGAATCAAGCTGAGCCGCAAGGCCGTAGCTGTTTCTCGGAGTTTTTACGGGATTGCTTGGTGTTCCGCTATACCAGCAAACAAGTTTGAAATCAATTCCGTGCTCAAGAAGCCACTTTATTTCCCAGTCTGCCACTTCGGTCGAACCTTCGTCGTACATACCAAGATACGGATACAATTCGTCAAATGCGCTTGTATAATCCCAGCCGAACTGGAAACCATTTCTCCATATATCGCAGACTTCTATACCGACAATACTGTCATCCGAAGAAACAGGTTCCGGCTCCGGAACATAATCCGGCTGCTCGTCAAATGTATTGAATACGAACAGGTCGTCTATCAAAATATCTGTTGCCTGCTCAGCCGGAAGTGTGATTTTAACTCCGTCAAACGAAGCGGCATTGAAATAACCTGTCGCAAGCTTTTTCCTGTTAACGCTGTATGTCACAGCCCCTGTATCGGTGTTTGCTTCAATACGGAGAGTTTGCCAAACATTACCGTTATACGTACGCAGAAGTGTTCCATCTCCGGAATAGAAGGCGTTTCCGTTTGTATATATCTTTACAATCTCATTTCCGCCGGATGTGAGTGCAAAGGTTGTTCCGTCGTTATAATCCGGCATATAAAACTTCATTTCAAAAACAACTTTTCTTGTTATCGGGTCAAAAGAAGCAGTAAGGGTACTTGTTTGTCCTGCCTCCGACGAAATTCTTGCGCTGTATGAATCGTAGGCATTCGAAGCTACCGCCTCTATTTTAGCCGTCGCGCCGCCGTCCAACGTCCAGCCGTATGGCATTCCGTCACGCTCTGAAGAAGACATAAATATTTCATTAAGAGCGTATCCGCTGTACAACTTGGTTTTTTGCGGAGTCGCAACAACAAGGCTTTCTTTGTCACTTGAAAACATGAGTGTGTTAACACTTGTACATGCGGTATCTGCAAACGAATACGTTCCTGCAAAGTTACCGTCTATTATAAGAGTATTCGTCTTGTTATCCATATCGGTAATGGTTTTTACAGTCATATAGTCGCCAACTGCGACACCGGTGTCGGTCAAATTTCCATTTTCATTAGCATGGAAAGTACCATTCTTGGTTACAAAGCACATAGCTTGTGTTTCTTCATCTTTTCCAAGAATTATGTAAAAACCATTATCTGCTGACTGGAAGGATATGTTAGTTTCCATAACTATCTTTCCGCTTGTCTGCTCAGCAAAAGTTCTGAGCATGGCAGTTCTTTCACTTTCGCTTGTATCAAGAACCTGTGTTTGGCTCGGCGTTGAGCCATCAGGCATTCCGCGCGAATCAAGCTCCCAACCGTACTGGCCATAATTTGACGGATTCATTGAGCCTGTATCATCTATAAAATAGAGTGCCGGAACAGGATCGGGACGCTTTTCCAAGGTTTTCTGCAATCTGTTTTCGGGGACAGCTACTCTGTTTATGATAGCAGCTGCCTCACAGCGCGTAATGTCGTTATTAGGATAGAACATTCCATATTCATCGTTTCCCATAACAATACCGCTGTTATACAAAGCTAAAATTGTGTCTCTGTAATCAGCTTTTTCATTCACGTCAGGAAGATAGTCAACGGTATTTATAGGAGTGAAATAGCTTTCCGGCATACTCTTATAAAATACTTCCGCCATCTCGTATCTTTTTATATTTCTATCGTAGTTATCAAACTGCTCCGAGGTTATAATTCCTTCTGCAACAGCATAGTCAACGTATGACTGATACCATTGTTCAGACTGTACTTCGGGAATCGTTTTTCCATTATACGAAGCATGCACACGGCTTGCAATCGTAACAGCCTCGGCGACAGTCATTGTGCCTTCCGGCGAAAAAGCCGTCTGGCTCACGCCCTGCATAAAGCCCAGCTCGTACGCCGATTTTACTTCGGACGCATACCACTCTCCGCCTGAAACGTCGATAAACATGCCGTCGGTATATTCGTTTTTCTTTTCAAATTCCTGACCTGCACTTACCGTCGTCAAAAACGCGCAAAGCACCATTAAAGACAAAATAACAGTAAAAACTCTTTTCATCCAATCAACTCTCCTAACTGTTTGAAATGTTGCATTTTTGCAAGTATTGCACATATTTATTATAAATAAATCAAAAGTTTTCGTCAATAGCATATAATGATTTAATTATTGCAAATAGTGACATTGTATATGCATTATAAACAATTTTCTTCTACGCGTTTTGTAACATTCAACAATTCTAAATTATTTCATCAAACAATACATGTTTATACGGAATATATTGTAGGATATGTACAAAAACTCTGCAATTTTGCAAATAACAAAGCGACTGCCTTAAAATTGGCAGCCGCTAAAGCTTATTTATTTTAACTCAAAGTCTATTGTTTTTGAAATATCTGACCCGTCATATATAACATATTTGCAAAGTTCTGTGTATTCCCCGTTGTCTTCAAGCCGATCAATATACAGGGTGTAAGTTTTTCTCTCAGTTTGTTCAGAAGTTTCCGTTTGGTCTGTTTCATTTTGGGTGTCATCTGAAACATTGCTTACAAGCTCAATCCCATTAAAGCATATTCTGATGTAGTTATGATTGAATTTACGCTTTTGCTCAAAAAAGTAATCCTCATACACGTTCTTATCGCTGTCTACAAGTCTGAATTTGAACGGAATACCGTCCTCATTTATATTCGGAGCAATATCTACATTATATTTGACAGAAAACTGAAGCTGCTTTGCCGCTTCGATATGATACAAATAATTAAACTCAACCATTCTTCCGTCGTCTATTGCAACCCAAGGCGACTGCATTCCGTACTGCTCAACCTTAAAGTTTTCGGGATCGGAATTGTACGCAGATACGGTAATATCATTATATATTACTTTGGAAACGATTTTATCATCCGAATACATGGTACATCTTACAATAAGAATAGTATATATAAGAAGTATAATCAAAATTGCAAGCCATTTGAACAGCTTTCCGACAGTAAATTTCTTACCATTCTTCGGTTCGGTTACTTCAGGATAATTTTCCAAACAAAACACCTCGGTTTCGACTATATGTAATATTATATCATTCCGAAAGCTTTTTTTCAACACATATTTTTAAATTTGAGTTTCTTCTTCGTGCAAAACTCATACAAACAACCATATTATCAACATTATTCAAAAAGACGGCAGAGTTTCGAAAAACTCTGCCGTCTTGCACTGCTATTCTGCAAAACGTATATAGGCGATCTGCGCTGTTTCCTTCCTGTTGAACGGATCTATACGTATCTGAGTTATGTAGTTAGACCACAAAGGACAATCTTCGAGATTAAACGTAACCTCATAAATCTCTCCGTCTGTCATCTGCGTGGTATCATAGTAGACCTTATAACTCTTATCCTCGCTCATGCTGCCTGAAGATGATTTTGTGAAGAACAGCTGCATCCACTGTCCGTCCATATTCTCTTTGTCAGCAATTATTCCGACCTTGAGCTTTGTATATGTGCTTGCCTTAAGCTCAAATTTAGCCGAAATTAACGCCGGATCAGCATTTGTTGCGTTTAGGGATATAATGCCGTCCTTTACGGTAATAAGTCCGTTTTGCGCCGAGAAGCCTTCGGCGTATCCGTCTATTTCAAAATTCCACTCATACTCTTTTTGATTTTTAATTGCCTCATACTCTTCGTCGGTTGCGCACTGTACATCAAACGTATTTCCGTCAATGTGCAGCTTATACCCAAGCAATTCGCACAGTTTTCCGACTCTGAAAACCGGAAGTCCGTCCCGCAGCCGGAACTCATAACCCAAGTCAACCGGTGTTCCGTCGCATATTGCCGTGCTGCTGCCGACGGTAAATACTACCTTATGAGAATTATTCTCAACTATAAGTGTTCCCGTAAAGCGATCCCACACATGGAACAGTCCAAGCTGTGAGAAAAATCCTTTTCTCGGATCGCCTGTGACTTCCATTTCATCTTCGCCTATCATAACCGGCATAAAGTTGAGCTGGACAGCTTTGGTGTTTACTTTAAATGTCGGTTTTGTGTTTTCCGGAGTATATGTTTCGTCTATGGACATGAGCTCAATCAGCTCGATTTCAAATGAACCTGCAACAGTCAGCGGATCTATTCTAAGACGTTTTAACGTGCCTCTCCATTTAAAGGTTTCCGTCATATCGACA
>QAKH01000095.1 GCA_003343885.1 Clostridiales bacterium
ATTCAACAAAACCCCTATATTTGCATCGCTTTTGAGAAAATTCCTTAGTAGCTCAGTTGGTTAGAGCGGCGGACTGTTAATCCGTAGGTCGTAGGTTCAAGTCCTACCTGAGGAGCTAAGAAGCTGAAAGCCAGTAGAAATACTGGCTTTTTTCATGCTCAGAATTTTGATATTTACATTGAATATCAACACTTTAGCCACAAGACACCATTCCATACCAGTACATTTCAACAAAAAAAACAGGGTGAATTACAATGGAAATATCAACAAAAGTGGTCACAAAAGTGGTCACCTCTCTTTCAAAAAGTGGTCACCTTTTTTAAAAGAATAAGTTATTGTTTTAAAGGCTATTAAAGCCAATAAATTATGATAACAAGAGTAAATATTTCATTTTTCAGGTATCACTCAAGGGAAACTGAAACAGGAGAAGCACCTCTTTATTGCAGGCTATGGCATGAGAGCAAGAGAAAAATTTTCTCCATTGGGTTCAAGGTTACTAGAAACAAGTGGAACCAGAACAAGCAAATAGCAACAGGAAAGTCTGAAATGACACAAAGGATTAACACCCAGATGGAGGTTATAAAGAAGAAACTTGTTGAGATTGAAACAAAATTAATCATGGAAGGGTCTGAAGATATTCTGGAAGATATGTATGCCTTGTACATTGGGAAAACAACTGTCAGCAGGTCATTCATAACCTTGTTTGAAGAGAGGTACATGACTGCAAAGAGAATGGAGGGGATAAAGTTCAAGAAAAGCACCCTGGATAAATTCAAAGATGTGCTGGAACTGGTGAGGGCATACATTAAAAAATCCTATCATGCATCAGATATTCCCATGAACAAGGTTAATTTCAAGTTCATATCTGGATTGGAAGACTACCTTCTCACTGTGAGGAGGCAGAAACCTGTCACTATCAACAAGAACATGCAGAGGGTAAAGCAAGTCACCACCTATGCAATGAAATGCAATTACATCAAGGTAGATCCTTTCATTGATCATGCCCCATTGAAGGTGGAGAAAGAACTGGTATTCTTAACCACAGAAGAACTTCACAAGCTAGAAAGCTATCAATTTGCACAGGAAAGATTAGCCAAGGTGAGAGATTTATATTTATTCAGTGTATATACAGGTTTGGCTTATCATGAAGCATTTGCCTTGCAGAAAAAGCATATTATCATGGCATTTGATAAAAAATTCTGGATTGAGATGAAGAGGGAGAAGACTGGAAAGGGTATCAGTGTCCCCCTCTTACCACAGGCAATGAAGATCATGGAAAAATATGATAATGGTGGGGATAAAGAGGCTCATGTGTTGCCAGCCATCAGCAACCAGAAAATGAATTCATACCTGAAAGAGATTACTGAAATTGTGGGTATTAACAAGAAATTAACCCACCACACAGCAAGAAAGACCTTTGCTACCACCATCTTATTGTATAATGATGTTCCTATTGAGATTGTCAGCAAGTTACTAGGCCATTCATCAATAGCTGTCACCCAGAAACATTATGCCAAGGTGGTCAACAAAAAAGTTAGTGCCTGCATGGAAAAGCTAGAGAAACAACTGAATCATTGTTAGGGGAGAGACAACATCTCCCCTTCCACATTCAAATAAAAAACAAACCTCCTTTTCCATGTTTTGGTTGCAAATTTAAATATAGCAAATAATGAAATCACTAGAAAAATTATTAAATGTGGCAGAAGTTGAACTGTCTTACAAAAGCCACATAAAGCCAGCAGACAGGCTAAAAATTTCAGATGAGAAAGATGTGTATTCACTAGCCAGAAGTCTCCTAGAAGACAGGATAGAACACCTTGAAGAAATGTATATGGTGTTACTAGATCAAGCACTAAAGGTATTGGGTGTGGCTCTAGTAAGTAAAGGTGGGGTTTGTAACACTGTGGTTGATCTCAGGATCATATTTCAAACTGCAATCCTTGCTAATGCAAGCAGGATAATTCTAGTTCATAATCATCCCTCTGGTAATCTTAAACCAAGCCTGCAGGATGACAAGATCACCAAAAGAGTTTATCAAGTTGCATCCATTCTAGGAATAGAATTAACTGATCACCTGATCATTTCAGAAGAAAGTTATTATAGCTATGCAATTGAAGGCAGGATAGATGTTATGAATCCTAGCAGGGATGATTATTCTTCACCATTTTTGAATCTGGATGAGGTTGTCTTGCCAATTCATTAAAGAGTGTTAAAATATGGCAAATAAGGCCTCAAATCCTTGATTTAAGCCACTTTCTTCTTCCTTTCATAGGATTCTCTTCACCACTCCTAAAAATGGCAATATAAAGGCTAATTAGCCTTGTTTTAATCATGCAATTTTGGAAGAAGTGTAGGAATTGTCCCAGATGTTTTTGAATGATTATTATATATAAAAATGAAAACAAGTGGGACAATGTTGCACATAGATGTATATAATACACTAAACTAAGTGCAACAATCATTCAAATCTTCTCCACCCTATGATGGTACAGTTCTAATTTTTACCTTTATATAGAATTAGACCTGTACACCATCTTAAGAAAAAGAGAAGATATTTTACTCTTTAATGTGAATTAAATTTATTTTTGTCATAGAGCAGCCCACTAAAGCACTTGCTTATAATGCTGAATATTCCTATTTTTGTAAAGTTGGAGTGAGGAATCACTCTAGCAGACATAGTAGAACAAGAGGCATTAGTTTATCCTTCATTTGGAGATCTGGTAAATTTTTGAATTGATATAAGGGTAAAAGCAAGTGCTTGTCTTCTCATGTATATTATTATCAAGATAATATATGAGTTAGGCATGGGCTGTTTTTATTTATATCAAGGTTATTACCAGAACCACCAAATGAAATAAATTACAGTTTCCATGCCTTCTTTTTGTGTAATTACCTTTAGGAGCTGAAGGAACAAACATTCACTAATATGCTAATTATCATCTTTATTGTTGTTGTGATTATCAGCTATATTCTGTACAAAATTTTTAATAATAGGAAATCAATCTTGCAAAAGCAAGTAGAAGGTTATGGGGGTATGCTGAATAAGTATGAATTTTTAATCCATCATCTAACTTCCTACCCCAATGCTATTATTCAAAAAGTACAAAAAGACAAGATTCAAATTTATATTGATTTGAGTATTATTAGCTCTACAATGAATTTTTACATCAAAGAAGGCTTCCAGTGTGTAAACATACAATGGATTGGGATTTCAAAAAAACTAGGTAAGCATAAAAAAAGTTGGAAATTTCCAGATACTTATTCACAAGAAAAAATGGTTCAAAGAATCAATGAAGACTTGAATAATCAAATGGATAAAATCTTAGGCAACAAATACTAAAAACATAATAACTAATTTAATTAAATATGTGGTGGATAATTGTAATTTCTATAGTGATATTTATTTTCTATCGCTTTACTAAAGATCATAGAGAACATGTAGAAACCCATATCACTCAGTTTGGAGGCATGAAAGGCAAGTATGAGTTACTTATTACAGCCTTAGAAATTAATGGTTTCAAGATACAAAGGATGACAAAAGAAATTGTAGAACTATCTAGTTTTAGCTCTCATTGTACATTAGCTTATGTTGGTACTAATTTGGAAGTATGTTTAAGTGAGAATGTGCCAATATTAGGGCATACAAAGAAAAAATGGATATTTCCAGATGGATATCCCCAAGAAAAAATGATTGAAGAAATGAGGAATCATGCAATTTGGCAATTAAATGAAATATCAAAATACTATGACACAATACAAAATCAAGGAGATACTCCTTTGCCTACTCAAGATGAAAAGAATCAAGAGAACATCAATCAAGGTCATACAGAGGATGTAGATGAAGAGAAGGATATTTTAGCAAATATTCCAACAGAAGACAAAATACAAAACAAGGTTATTATCATTCCATTTGATGATTCAGACCCTCAAAACATTATTAATTTTGGTGAATCATCTCAACCTGATTTCATAAGAATCAGAGTTGAATCTAAAGAATTAGTATCAAATGAAGGATCTTTGTTAACTTTCCAAACAAGGAGACATAGATTCACTATTGCTAAAGAAGTCCTAGAAAAATATAAATTAGGTATTGGATCAGACTTCTGTAAGTATTTCCCAGAATGTAGAATTTCAGTAAGAGAACAAGTAGGTGAACCATTCTGGAAATTGGAAGATAGAGTACAATCTCCTAAGATGACACCTGCAAATGAAGAAAAAGGTACACCAGCAATGGTTCATCTTCATGAAGGATTACCTATTTATAGACAGACATTCTTCAATGTAAATGCTGGATCTCCTAACTATGATGATGTATTTGTACAAACCACAGAAATGATTACTGAAGAAGAATTCAATGCAATATACAAATAAAAACTTCAAAATCAGTATAGACCATGAACCAACAAGGAACAGCATTTTTAATGTTATTACTGCCTATCATTAAGATTGGAATAACTATATGGGCAGTTTATAGAGCAAAAGAATTAAACAGAAGTAGATGGGGGTGGGGTATATTTACTTTCTTCTTAACACTACCTGCATTTATCATTTTATTGTGCTTGGGTAAGAAGAAAGACAATTCTAGTAAGAAAATAGATTCCTCTCCTATCAGCAAGAAAATTGCAAATAAAATTCCATTCATCAGTTTGGAAGTGTTCAAACAACATTTGATCAACAAAAATTGGGTATTATTAAGAAATTCAGAAGGTCATAGACAAGTGTATATCTTTCAAAAAGACCAAACATTGCTAATCTCACAAGCAGGAGAGGTTGATAAGGGAAGATGGGAAGAAGTTGGTGACAATTCCATACTAATAGAGGTTGACAATAAAAGCACCTTGTACAAACCAACTCATAAAACAGAACATTTGTTGATCTTAAAGGTAGATGGAAAAGAGGAATATCTTCATTTTGTGGATGAAAAACTATATGAAGAGGGGTGTAAGACTACTGACAAAATCAATGAATTAATATCTTCTACAAACAATTCCAATGAAATAAAAGAAGATGATATTACTGGACTTATAGGAACAATTATATTCTCTATAGTTGCTATGACCATAGGTATCCTGATAGCAGTAGGACTTTCTTCAAGGTAACATATGAGGAGGGAGTACAATATAAACACTCCCCCTTCCATCCATAAGATACCTTTCATCCCCCCTATCAACAATAAAAAACAAACATCACATATTGGAAACATGGTGTTAATAGGTATTTTTTGAATCAAGATTGTTGTATTCTCCTAGGAATCAGGAAGTCAAAAAATATTTAAGTTACTCCATATCCTTAAGTAGAGAGGAGGCATCAGCTTTGGCTGGTGTTTCCTTTCAAATACCTGTTTATTCTCCATCCCTAAGAATCAAGAAAATTGAAGTGAATCACAACTGTCTTTACTTTTAATTGTTTTTGTTAATAAATATTAAATTATAAATAATATTGCCCCCTCTATTTGCTTAAAATTGATTGATTTCACTCTCTCATCAAGTAATTTGATGGTGCATAGTATAAGGCTGGGGGCTAGAAGCAAATGAAGAAACACCTTGCTATTGAACACAGGAGTAGCTACCTGATCCAACAATGCTCCATTTCACTAATTTACTCACCCAAAAGGAGAGAAGGACATTGAAGTTTAAGATAGATTTTAATATGGATTCTGACTGTTTCATCAATTCTTCATCTGGTAAGGTTGCCTCTATCTTTAAAAGCAAAAGTACATGGTTTCTTCCCATTGTACTATAATAAAATTCTTTAATAATGCAAATATAATACATTTTTTAACAAATTCCAAATTTTAGAGCAATTATTTTACATTTTATATCCACATCACCCTATCAGCTAAGACTAGCCAGCACCATAACAAGATGCAAAATAAGGCCTATTTTAGGCTCATACAGGCACTTTAATTCAAGAATAATACATTTTATTAACTCAAAAAATAACATTAAAATATGAAGAGAAAAAAGCACTATTTACATTCTGGATAAGAATAGACAATATACAACATAAACAACTAGTTATTAATTAATTACATGAGAATTACTATCACATTCTTATGGTCTATTCCATATACTCCATCAGCCTTTACAACAACTAACTATCTAATTTTCAATCACTTTTTAAGTAGGTTCAAGTCCTACCTGAGGAGCTAAGAAGCTGAAAGCCAGTAGAAATACTGGCTTTTTTCATGCTCGCAAGTTTCGATTTTCATGCGAAAATTCAAACCGTCCATTAAATAAACACCTGTTTTAAAACAACTTAGCTACTTTATCCAAAATCATAAACACATTCAGACAAACAAGGTATTAAAATATCATATTTGCCATCATTTACACTTCATTTGCTATCAACTGGTCACCAAAGTGGTCACCTCTC
>QAKH01000049.1 GCA_003343885.1 Clostridiales bacterium
AATATGTGTAATATCACAATATTATCACCTTGTGTCTATGTTCATTCATGCTTTTTTAATATGCAATTTAATAATATGTGCTAAAATTTGCACGCAAATATTTGTGAAAGGCTTGTTGGCAAATGATTGAAATCAACCACCTTGTAAAAAAATACGGGACGAATTTTGCCGTCGACGACATAAGCTTCTCTGTAAAAGAGGGAGAAGTGCTCGGATTTCTCGGACCAAACGGCGCAGGAAAGACAACTACGATGAATATACTTACCGGATACCTGTCAGCAACGTCCGGAAGTGCGAAGATTGCGGGAATAGATATTCTCGAAAACCCGATGGAAGCTAAAAAACATATAGGTTTTTTGCCGGAACATCCGCCGCTTTACCTTGATATGACAGTCAAGGAATACTTAAATTTTGTGTATAATCTGAAAAAATGTACGCTTAACAGAAAGAAACACATTGCCGAAATATGTTCGGTGATAAAAATTGAAGAGGTGTATAAACGGCCGATAAGCCACCTCTCTAAAGGATATCGACAAAGAGTCGGCATAGCGCAGGCACTTATCGGAAATCCCGATGTGTTGATTTTCGATGAGCCGACAGTCGGTCTTGATCCGAAACAGATTATTGAGATAAGAAACCTGATTACCGGACTTGGTAAAAAACATACTATTATCCTCAGTTCTCATATTCTTCCTGAGGTGCAGTCTGTATGCGGCAGGATAGTCATTATCAATAAGGGAAAGATTGTTGCCGACGCAAAAACTCATGAGCTTGAGGTTCTTACCGGTGCCCGTAAACACATTGCGAAAATTACCGGAAATTCCTCTGAAGTACAGCGCATGATATCCGGAATCATAGGAGTTACAAGCTGTGAATGCCTCGGGGATCCGGACGGCGACGCGCTTTCTTACCTCATAGAAACGCAAAGCGACGTCGACGTAAGGAAAATGCTCTTTAGAAGAGTAGCTGAAAGCGGACAGTATATGACAGGACTTGAGCCGGTTGGAGCAAATCTTGAAGACGTGTTTATTACTCTTACCAATGCACCGGCAGCCGCAAGTGACGCAAAGACTTCGGCATCATCCGGCGAAGCGGAATAATACTTAGGAGGAGAACTATTATGGGAGCCATATACAAAAAGGAAATGCTTGCGTATTTTACCTGCCCTACAGGATATGTCTTTTCCGCAGTATTTTTCGCAATTTCCGGAATAATTTTTTCAATAACCACATTCGGTATGAGTTCAACGGCAACAGGCACGTATTTTGTTTTGATGCTTACCTCGTTTATTGTTTTGATCCCGCTTTTGACAATGAAACTGCTAAGCGAGGAACGAAAGAGCAAAACGGAACAAATAATATTAACCTCGCCCGTAAGCCTTATGGGAATGATCTCTGCTAAATTTTTTGCGGCTTACACGCTTTTTGCAGGTACACTGATTGCTTCGTGTGCGCTTAATATTTTCACACTGTATAATCTTGCTAAACAGCAGGAGGATATAATACAAAAGTTAAGCCTGCCGACCGTAATCGGGAGTGTTGTAGGAATATTGCTTATCGGCGGAGTGTTTATCGCAATTGGTCTTTTCCTGTCTGCCCTTACCGAAACCCAGATTGTCGCGGCAGTATCATCTATAGGTGTGTTCGTACTTATTTTCTTGCTCAGCCTGCTTCCCGCATTCGTTGGCAACAGTATCGTAAGAACTGTTATAAAATGGTTTTCGGTTTTCGACCGTTTTTATCTGTTTACTTCAGGTATTTTTGACCTTACGGCGATTGTTTATTATATAAGTCTTGCTATTGTCTTTCTCTTTTTGACAATTCGTGTCTACGAAAAGAGAAGATGGGCTTAACCAAAACGGCAGGAAGGAAATATGAAAATGACTTCAAAGAAAAAAACAGAGAAAAATGTTTACGCATCAAGAAAATTCAAGTACGGAACTGTAGCCATAGTCTTTACGTTGATTTTCTGCGCCTTTATTATTTTGTTAAACGCTGTTTTCTCGGGAATCAGTAATTATAACGGCGGATTTTATCTTGATTTGACGAGTGAGCAGATATACGATATATCAGATATAACAATTGAGGCTTTATCAGGATTGGATCAAAAGGTTGAAATAATATTCTGTAAGACAGAGGATAGAGTGGATGACGATTCTGCCTTATCGTACGTAAAACGTCTTGCGGAAAAGTATCACAATGCAAATAGCAATATAACCCTTGTGTTTAAAGATTTGATTAAAGATCCGGTATATTTCAACCAGTTCAGAAAAACTGAAACGGATACTATTTCCGAATCTACTGTCATTATCAATTGTCCTCAGAATAAAAGATATGTGACGTACAGTGCTCAGAACTTTTTCAAATTCTCGTCGGAAACCGGATTGGTTTTTGCGTATGACGGTGAAAATAAGTTGACTTCCGCCATTCGACAGACTGCACTGAATCAGATTCAAAAGGCTGCATTCATAACCGGCCACGGTGAAGAAAAGAGAGCGTCTGTTGACACTCTTTTAAGGGAACAGGGATACGAAGTGAGCGATGTAGATCTCAAAAATATAACGGAAGAGGAACTTGCTGAGTATGACCTGCTGATAATTAGCAACCCTAAATATGACTATACAGGCGTTTCAGCCTCTGCTGAGGGCAGAGTCAATGAAATAGGTATGCTCAATAACTATCTCACAAAAAGCTTTGGAAACCTGATGGTGTTTATAGGACCGGAAATCCCCGCTCTTGAAGAATTTTCAAATTTTCTTGCCGATGACTGGGGTGTAAGTTATAATTCGGGCGATATAGCGGTAGAGGGCGAAAGTATGTCTTTAGACATATCCGGACTCTATTTCTTGGGAACTCCTAATAATCAGGACAGCTACGGAAAGTCCATTCACTCCTCCATAACATCTTCCGGCGTCCAGGCTACCTTATTTGCAAATGCTACGCCATTGTCAGTAGTTTTTGACCAGAAGGCTGAAAAATCCGTTTCTCCGGTTTATCTTACTTCCCAGGATTCTCAGGTAATAAGGGATGGCGAAGTGTATTCCGGTGCCAATATGCCTGTTATGACGCTGTCTGTATATTCAAAGCTGTATGACAACACGGAATACCATTCAAATGTACTTGTCTGCGGCTCGGTTGATTACATGAACTTTGTGTCTGAACAATCTTTTGCTAATGCCGATATATTGAAGAGCGCAATGTCCGCAATGGGAAATGAAAGCATAGTTACGGGAATTGCGTACAAGGTAGTCGACGACACATCTATTACGGTAACACAGGATAATTTCAAGAGATATACCGTTATGCTGTCGACGATAGTGCCTGTTATTATAGCTGTAATCGGAACAATTGTATATATCAAGAGGAAAAAAGCGTAATTATGGACAATCAAATTAAAGATAAAAAGAATACGTTGTCAAACCAAAAGCGAATAGCCGTAATACTTGCTGCATTAGCAGTTGTGCTTGCAGTGGTTTACGTTATCATATTGCTGCTTAAAAAGGATTACTCGGTAGTTTTGCCGCTGTATGATGCAGACGGTGACGTTCTCGACTATACGTACACATGCGAAAGCGGAAATCCGGTAACTGAAGTGTCGCGCGATGAGTCAAACCTGACACTTGAGGCGGACAGCGAAATAAGTTATACGGCAAGACCTTTCATATATCCAGAGCTAAACCTTGAAAAGCTTGACAGCATACACGTAGTAAATGATTCAGGGGAATTTACCGTATATCTTGATAAAACATCAGGGGAATACTTGTTTAAGGGAAATGAAATGATCCTGTATAACGAACAGCCTCTTGCTGAGCTAAAATTTCAGTCAAGATATATGTTAGCTATCAAAAAGGTGGACGGAAGCTATACTGACAATGCCGCTCTTGCCGACTTTGGTCTTGACGAAGAATCAAACCCTGTTTCAGTAACTGTTACGGATACAGATGGCAATTCTTACACAGTTTTGTTTGGAGATAAATTGGTAACCGGAGCCGCCTATTATGCAAAAGCTGCGGATAAACCATATGTTTATGTTGTTGACAGCACTGTTTCCGTGTTCTTTAATGAGGAAAATTCCTATTTTAATCCGATGATCACCACTCCGCTTTCTCAGTCTGAGTATAACTATATTGACTCTTTCAGTATAAGCAAAAACGGCGAGATGTTTATGTCGAGTGAGATTGTGCCTGAAGAACAGAGACAGGGAACAGGGGATACGGATTTGCATAAGTTGAATTATCCTGCAAAGTATCCTGCTTCACTGACAAAGTATTACGAAGCGCTGGCGTGTTTCGCTAATCTTTCCGGCTCGTCTGTTGTAGAAACGAATGTTTTGAGCACTTCCGAAGAGAACGCAAACGAATTGTTTGAAAAATACGGTTTGACTGTCGCGTCAAACGACGTAAAATATTCCTATAACGGTACTGAATATCGCTTCATTACCGGCAATAAATATACAGACGAAGACGGTACGACGGGGTATTACGCTTATTCTCCGTACATGGATACGATTGTCAAGCTTCCGCTTGAAAACGCTCCCTTCCTTGAATACGAACTTATTGACTTCATTGACCAAAGCGTTTTCCAAATGAATATTGACAACGTTTCGGAAATAACCGCTCATGTTCCGGGTGTAACATGTCATTTTGTGCTTGAGGGTACAGGCAAGGATTTAAAGGTTACCGAAACAAACACGGGCAATGTGATTGATACCGATTCTTTCAGACAGTTCTTTATCTCATTGCTTACGGTGAAGATTGAAGGATACGCAACAAAAGACGATGTGACAGGACCGAATGAGTTTGGTTTTACAGTCGTTTCTCGATTTGACGAGACATCAGAGTTTGAGTTTGATATTATTTCCACAACAAGAGCTTTGATTACACTTGACGGTAACTCTGAATTTTATACAAACAGGTCGTATGTAACTACAGCCGCCGAAAGGCTATTGATGTTGGTAAACGGAGAGAAAATAGAGGCGGATTACTGAGTTTTACAGTAGATTTTACAGAAAGGGCGTTTGAAATATGACTACTCCTCTTCCAGACAGAGTGCGCCCATCAAAGTTGGCTGACGTTGTGGGGCAGCAGCACCTTCTTGGAGAAAAATCGCTGCTGAGACGCGCGCTTGAAGCGGGAAAAATACCGAATATGATATTTTACGGCCCGTCGGGAACCGGTAAAACTACGGTTGCAAATATTATTGCCGCCGGTGCCGGAATGACGCTCAGGAAGATCAACGCTACCAACAGTTCTCTTTCGGATATTAAGCAGGTTCTTGATCAAACCGGCTCAATTTTCGGAGCGGAAGGTATACTGCTTTATATCGACGAAATACAGTATTTTAACAAAAAGCAGCAGCAAAGCCTGCTTGAGTTCATAGAGGATGGCAGAATTACTTTAATTTGCTCAACGACTGATAATCCCTACTTTTCAGTTTATCCGGCTGTTTTGTCCAGATGCTCGGTCTTTGAATTTAAGCCGGTTAAAGCTGAAGACATAAAGAAGGCGCTTAAAAGGGCATATTTAATTCTTGAGGGAAAAGAGAAAGAGCACGAGAGTGAAAACGCAGAAGCCAGCGCCGTGGAAATATTTGATATTCCTGAAAATGTAGATAAAACGCTTGAATATATTTCTTCGGCGGCATGCGGCGATGTAAGAAGAGCTCTTGGCGCACTTGAATTGTGCTATGGCGCAGCGGGAAACGATATGACTCCGGATACGGCTGGTGAATGCATTTCGGGGTATTCTCTAAAAATGGATAGAGACGGCGATGAGCATTATGACCTTATGTCGGCGTTTCAGAAATCTATACGTGGTTCAGATGAAAATGCAGCTGTTTTTTATTTAGCAAAAATGCTTGAGGCAGGAGACCTGCTCTCGCCTATAAGGCGATTGCTTGTAATTGCTTCTGAAGATATAGGACTTGCGTATCCGATGGCGGCAGTTATAGTTAAGGCGTGTTGTGACAACGCAATGCAGTTAGGGTTACCCGAGGGAAGGCTCCCGTTAGCAGAGGCAGTAATTTTCCTTGCTACTCTTCCAAAGTCAAATTCCGCCTATATGGCTTACGCAGCGGCGGCTCGCGATATCCATTCCGGTCTTGGAATGAGCATGCCGAATTATATACGTGATTCATATCAGCCATCAGCAGAAAAGAACCGTTTGTATAAGTATCCTCATGACTATCCGTCGCATTATTGTCCACAGCAATATTTGCCTGATGATATAAAAGACAGAGTGTATTATAATTACGGTGATAATAAAACTGAAAATGCCGCAAAGGAATATTGGGCAAAAATAAAAAAGCTTCCGAATAATTAGCTTACTAATTAGCTTACCGTAAAATGTCGAAAAATGAAGAAAATAATATATCTTTATTTGCCGATATATACTTGACAGAATTTATAAAATACGTTAAAATAATTACAAAGAAATGGAGTGAATTCTATGGCAGATGAGACTTTTGACTTTGAGCAGGAAGTGTTTACGCTGACTGACGAAGAAGGAAATGAAAGTGATTTTGAATTTATTGGTCGAATAGAACTTGACGATAACACATACGTTGCTTTGCTTCCAGTTGAAGGAGCTGAAGATGAGTATGTTATATTAAAAGTTGAAAAAGACGAGAACGGCGAGGAGTTTCTCAGTACTATCGAGGACGACGAGGAGTTTGACAAGGCGGCAGATGCTTTCGAGGACGAGTTCATGTCTGAGATAGATTATGATGATGCTGAATCTTCAGAGGAAGAGAATAAATAAGAGCAAAATCAGAAATACTGTATTTGTGACATAATATTCGGCAGTATGGGTTTACGTACTGCTCGATGTATGCTGGAGGGTGCGTGATGTTTGCTCACATAAACCCACATCATGAAATTGGAGCCCGAAGTTCCAATGGCAGGATGCAGACCTCCCTTTTTCTCCCGATTCCCGGATGGAATATTGCCGGAAAAGAACCGGAGAAAACGGATGCTGGTAGCACGGAGCCGAGGACAGGGCACCACCCTTGCGAAAGCAGGGTTTTCAATGGCACCACACGGCTCCCCGGCTCAATTCAATTCAAACCAAAATATCGGGCGTCTTTTTACTAAGATTGCCCGTATTTTTAATGCTTTGCATGGGTGGAGGTTGATGAAAATAAGGACCATACAGGTTAATAAAAATGACGCAGATAAACGCATTGACAAATTTCTTACAAAAGTATTGAATAATATGCCTCAGTCACTCATGTATAAGTATTTGCGTACGAAAAAAATAAAGCTTAATGGAAAAAAGGCAACACCGGACACAAAACTTTGTGAAAACGACGTCATTACACTATACATATCTGATGAGTTTTTCTTTGACGCAAAAGATGAGGCAGACAAGTATAAGTATTTGCGGTATACGTCAAATACATTAAACCAAAACGAGATTGTGTATGAGGACGATAACATAATCCTTGTCGATAAGCCGCAGGGTGAAATTGTGCACAGCTCTCTGCCGGAAGATCTCGAACGCGGCGGTGCGCAAAGCACCTTAAAAGAACCATGCCTGATTGACAGAATCTGCGGATACCTATATAAAAAAGGTGAATATGATCCGCTTTCGCAAAACAGCTTTTCGCCTGCATTGTGCAACAGACTTGACAGAAATACGTGCGGAATAGTAATTGCGGCAAAAAACGCAAAATCCCTTGCAATACTTAATCAGAAAATAAAGGACAGAGAGTTAAATAAAAAATATCTCTGCGTTGTTTACGGTAAACCTGATAAGGAAAGCGATACGCTGACAGATTATTTATATAAGGATAAATCTGCAAACAGAGTATATGTTTTTCCGTCTGTTCAAAAGGCAAAATCGCAGATGAAAATAAAATATGACGATGACATAAAACGAATAATTACAAAATATAAGGTAGTAAAGAGTTTCCGTGATACATCACTGCTCGAGGTGGAACTTATTACCGGAAGGACTCATCAAATCAGAGCACACCTTGCGTATATAGGTCACCCTATCGTCGGAGACGGAAAGTACGGAGTCAACCATAAGTCAAAAACCGGTAAACAGTATCAGATGTTGTGTTCTTATTACTTGAAATTCTGCTTTAAGACAGATGCCGGAATCCTTGAATACCTGAACGGTAAAGAGTTTTTCAGCCATTTTAATATGGAAAGCACGAAATGAAATCAAATTATAACCGGTATGCCTAATGAACGCGTACCGGTTGTTTTTGTTGCAAAAAGAAGATTATAATTTTATATA
>QAKH01000061.1 GCA_003343885.1 Clostridiales bacterium
ATGCACTTCGTTGAGTGCCTGCAAGGCCGGAGAGTCCGCACTGCTGTCGTAACCTACCTCGTTGAGCGCCTCGGCGTACATCAGTAATACGTCGGCGTAGCGCAGCAGGATCTGGTCGTTGACGTACCTGTCTCTTATACCCATCTTCCGCAGACCGAACTGATCGAAATCACGGAACTGGCTTCGAGATTCGTATAGCCCTTGTCCGCTTCGAGGAAGAAGATGCCCCAACTGTTCACGGCATAGCGCGAAACGTACATGAATGCGCTGGCCAGAGCCAGCATCCAAATCGCCGGATTGCGCAGCACTTCTTTCTGAAGCTCCCCGACACTTTTGCCCTCCTCGGCGACCCTTTCGGGCGTTTCGTCGCCCTTGTAATGCGCCACAGAGGGAAGTCCGCAGCTCTGCGGCGTGTCGCGCATGAAGAGCACGACGAGGAGGAATCCCAGCAGTCCGAGTAGTCCTGCGCCGCGGAATCCCCACTGCCAGCCCCATGCTGCGACGATGACGGCCGTGGCGATGAAGGTGATGGCCTCACCGATGTTGTGGCTCGATGACCACAGCCCATAGAAAGTGCCGCGCTCCCGGTCTCCGAACCAGCGCGAAAGGGCTACGACACACGGCGCCGCGCCCATCGACTGTGCCCACCCGTTGACGGCCCACAGGACGAGGAATACGGCGAACGAGGTAGTGAACCCGAGGACGAGGTTGATGAAGGCCGTCAGGAGCAGTCCTGCCGCCAGAAAGCGGCGAATGTTGCTGCGATCGGCCAAGAAACCGTTGGTCAGCTTCCCGACGGCATAGGTGACGAAGAGACCCGAACCGATGATTCCCAGCTCGGCCTCGGAGAGCACGCCCGCATCGACGATCGGTTTCTTGATGACGTTCAGACTCAACCGGCAGACGTAGTAGAGTCCGTATCCGAGCGTCGCAGAGAGAAATACCGACCAGCGCAGTCGTGCGTAACGTTTCCGGATTTCGTCGCCGTCGGTCAGCGGCTCCGACGCCGGAGAGACGGCGAAATATTTCAGCAGGTTCATAGGTTTCATGCAATTTATCGGTGCAGGCCGCGGTCGCGCAGGTAGGTCAGCAGATGCTCGGCCCGGTCGGTCTGGATGATTCGCGCCCCGAGCGTGTCGATCAGGTAGCCGAATGCCGCATCGGGATCTTCGAGCGAAAGATCGTCGTCATGGCCGCCGCAGAGGGTGTCCCACAGCGTGTTGTACCAGATGAGCGCCTTGCCGCGCAGTTCGTCGCGCATGCGCAGCGGCATCGCTGCATCTTCGGCCTCGGCGTAAATCAATTCGTAGGCCACGGGTTTCAGCTCGGCGATGTAGGCCTCCATCGACTCCGGGGCATCCTCCCGGTCGAGGTTCACTACCGGCATGTAAATCACTTCGTCGAGATATTTCCCATACAGACCGAGCACTTCGGCGGCAGGTTTACTGCCCTTCATAACGATCTGGCGGGTCGTGCCGGTCTTTTCGAGCAGCGGCACCACGAGGTCGAAATAGCGGTCGGCCTTGTCGAGGTTGAGCAATACGCGCCCTCGGGCTGCGAGCAGCGCCTCTTCGAGCGTCGGCACCGTGTGTTTGGTCCGGATACCGCAGCCGTTTTTGAGCTTCAGTGTGCGGATGGAATCCAGCGTCCAGTCGGCGACACGGCCCTTGCCCGTAGTCGTGCGGTTGAGCGTGGCGTCATGCATGACGATCAATACGCTGTCCTTGGTTAATTGAAGATCCAGTTCAACTATATCCACCCCGACTGCGATCGAATGTTCGATGGCCGCGATAGAGTTTTCGGGGGCGTAACGCCAATCGCCTCGATGCGCCACGACGAGAACGGCAGAGGTGTCGCCCGAGAGCAGTTGCATCCGGAGAGCCTCGGCCCGATTCTCCGGCACGGCACTCTGCGTACCGCCTCCGGCACAGCCTGCCAACACTGCCAGCGCCAGCAGGACGATTGCGATTCGTTTCATCTCTTATTCCAGTTTACCGTTTTCCCAAATCATTTTTTCACCCCAGAAAGGCATGTACGTTTTGTCGCAGTCGAGCTGCGCGGCGCGCGTGAGTCCTTGTTCGAGCGTCCAGCGCGATGAGTCGGGGTCGGCATGCGAGAGTTCCAGTATATGCGACAACAGGACGTATTTCGGCGTGAAAACCTTGCCGATGACGTTGTTTTCGGTCAGTTCGTTAGGTGCATAGCGCGGGATGTAGACGTCGATGTCGGCGGTCACGTCGAATTGCTCGGGTCGGAAATTCGAATCCCCGGAATGCATCAGGGTAAAGTTGTCCGTATCGTCGCCGCAGTCGATCTGGAAGACCGTCACGGGAACGTTCGTAGAGCCGTTGTTGTGGTTGGTGACGAAAGTATGGAGTTTGAATTTTCCAATTATATAGTCGGCCGCCTCTTCCGAAGTGTAGGCGTATCCCGGCTCTTCGAGGTAGTTCGTTACGACGGGTTTTCCGGCCGCGAGCATGGCGTCGATGAGCGGCTGGCACTTGTGATCCTGATGCACATGCGTCGAGGCGTAGAAGTCGATGTAGGGCTCGAGTTCGGCGCCCCGGCGGTGATAGATATCCACGGCGAAACACCCTGACGGGGTTTTGACGACATAGCCCATGTTATAGAGCATCCAGATATGCGCCTGACCCGGGGCAGGGGTTTCGTCACGGACACCCGCCAGCACACGGTCGAACGCCGCATCGTAGCAGGCCAGGATGTCTTCGTATTTCACGAGCGACTGAGCGAGCCACTCGTCGCCCTCCAGAAAACTCGAGAAGGTCGCGCTCGAGCAGGCGTCGGCATAGCCCTGAATGGTCGTGAATAGCGCCCGGCGGCCGGTCAGATCCGCATCGAGCGGCGAAGTCCGCCACAGCGCCTCCATCGTTTCGGAGGCCTGCCTCGGCTGCTGCTGCGGGACGTTCCAGTCGGGCGTATCGTCGTTACAGGCTGCGAACCCGAACAGTGCCGTTACGAAAAATAGTTTGACGTATCGTTTCATATTATTGGATTTTTTTAGTTTGGCGTTTATTCGATGGCGTTGAATATTTCGGCATAGCTGGCCGCCACCTGCTCAGGAGAGAGGCGTTTCTGCGAAGAACGGTCCTTTATTGCCTCGTACATGAATACGCCGTCGTATCCGATGTCGTGCAGCCGGCTGACGAACTCCCGCCAGTCGATGTCGCCCTGCGTCGGCAGCCAATGACATTCATTCACGAAGTCGAAATCCGAGCAGTGCAGCGTCCGGATACGTCTTCCTGCGACATCCATGAAATGTCCGGTCGTACCTCCGATATAGTGGTTCGTGTCGAAACAGATGCCGACGCCCGGTACGGCGTCGACGATGCGCACCAGTTCCTCGGGCGTATTGCCCAGACAGGTGCGGGGCAGGTTTTCGATGCACAGCTCCGCACCGATGGCGTCCGCCTCCTGTTTCAGCAGGCGAATCGAGGCGATGGCGTTTTCGATTCGCTGCTCGCGCTGCTCGTCGGCGATAGGCTCCGAACTGGGATGCAGCACGAGCCTTTGCGGGGAGAACAGACCGCTTTTACGGATCATCTTGGCCATGAACGCGACGTTTTCGCGCCGCAGACTGTCATCCGCCGCGGAGATATCCAGCGTTCGGGAAAAAGGCAGATGCACCGACCAAACTTTCAGCCCGGCGCTGTCGACCATCGCTTTCATGGCTTCGATACGGGGAACAATTTGTTCCATGGGCACCCCGCGATAGCATTGGTTCAGGGCCACTTCGATCCACTCGATTCCGGCGGCACGAATGCGGGAAAAATCCTCCGTCGAAGCCTGTTTGTACAAGGCGGTCGTGGTGCCCGGTTCCGGCCTTTGGGCCGAAACCGGAACCACGGCGCAGAATGCCGCAGCCATGAGTATCAACACTCTTTTCATGGCTCCTCTACTTCAGTGAATTAGAGCCCTGCATATTGCCGCCGCGCATCGGCCAGCCCTCGGCGGCGAGGGACGCGGCGATGTCATAGGCCGAGATCGAACCGTTGAGACCGTAGTAGACGCGGCCGTCGGGTCCGATGCTTACGGGACTCATGGTCTGTGCGCCGATGGACGTGATAATCGAGCGATTGCCCGAAGCGTCGAATGCGAGCAGGTTGAACGGCGAAGCGTACTGCGAGATGTAGGCTTTGCCGTCAGCGGCCAGTGCGAATCCCGAGTAAATGTAATTTTTGTCCGTCTGATCCACCCATTTCTCGCTGCCATTCTTGTCTACGGCATAGAGGTATCCATTCTTTTCACAGAAGTAGACCGTTCCGTCGCCATCCACCACGGGGTGATAGCTGTCGCCCGCCTGCGAAGCGTAGGTCCACAACGTGCGGCCCGTCGCCGTATCGACGGCCGCGCAGCCGCCCTTGGATTTGAGTGTCGCATAGAGCACGCCGCCGCCGATAGCCAGCGATCCGCCGCGCTCGGTCACGTTGTGTTCCGTGTCGCAGGTCCACTTGAGCGTGCCGCCCTCGGTGTAAGCCCAGATGCCTTTCGACGTGCCGATGTAGACCGTGCCGTCCGCATCCACCGCCACGCCGCCGGCGTTGCCCGTCTGCGTCGCGGACCATTTCTCAGCGCCTGAGACGGCATCGAAAGCCTTGAGGATACCGCCGTCGGCCAGTGCATAGACGACGCCGTCAGTCGTGACGGCCGGACTGGCTTTCACGGCCGCGCCGAGCGTCGCTTTCCATTTCAGGGCTCCCGAAGCCGATACGGCATAGAGGGTTCCGTCGCCGTCCTCGGTGCCGAAGTAGACCGTACCGTCCGCTCCGACGGCCGGGCCGGCGCCGTAGGTCGCGGCTGAAGTCGCGTACTCCCAGACGATTTGCCCTGTGATGGCGCTGATGGCAAGCAGTTTCTTGTCCGTCTGCGATATCGTGTAGAAGGTCTGCCCGTCATGCGAGAAGACGATGTTCGACGATTTCTGGTAGCCGGTGCCTCCGACCGAGATCCACGCGAAACCGTCGACGGTCAGCTCGACAGTCGCCGTTTCGGTCGTGCCGCCCTCGTAGGTGACCGTCAGCGTCACGGTATAGGAACCGGTCTTGGCATAACAGTAGGTCGCAACCGTTTCATCCGAAGAGTTGCCGTCGCCGAACTCCCATTTCACGGAAGCGATTTCGCCCTGTACGAAATAGGCGGGATTGTATTCGAAAGTGCAGAGCTCGAATTGGCGCAGCGTCGTCGAGGTGACGTTGATCGGATCGATTTCGCCCGGCGTCGCAGTGGCCGTCACGGCCTCCGAATCGCCGTGGGCGTAGACGCACGTCAGCGCGAAGGCATATTCAGTGCCGTTGGCCAGCTCCTCGATGAGCGCAGAGGTTTCCGAGGATTCGACCTCGACACGCTTCACCTCCGAACCGCCTGCCGTCACGACGATACGGTACGCATAATCCAGTTGTGTGTCGGGTGCCGTCCACGAGAGGTAAACGCGCTCGTCGCCGGCCATGGCCTTGAGCTCCGAGGCCGGCATGCGGGTCGACTTCGGCGTGCAGACGGCCGAGATTTTCATAGCCAGCCCGTCGGCGTAGCGTGACTGCACGGAGAAGGTGTAGGCACAGTCGTTCACCAAATCCGTGACGGTCAGCGAATAGGTATCGGAGGCTACGGTTTGCGAACCGCCGGCGACCTCCGAATCGTCGGCCACCCAGCTCACATAGTATTCGGCGGGAGCGGGTTTTCCCTCCTGCGGCGTCCACCGGACGGTCGCCTCCCCGTCGCCGGCCGTGGCCGTCACGCTCTCGACTTGAAACAGCGAGAAGGAGGCCTCCGGCAAGTTGTCTTCGCTGCAACCGGCGGCGAGTGCGGCCCCGGCGGCAAGCAGTCCGAACAGGTATTTTTTCATGGTCTTTTCGATGTTTTAAGGATTAGTAACCGGGGTTCTGCCACAACAGCGAGGTGTCGTTGATACGCTCCAGCTCGGTGTTGGGAATCGGGAAGAGTAATTGATAACTCTGGATGGCGTGCCCCTCGGCCGCTACGGCTTCGGCGGCATAGCCCATGCGCACAAGATCGAACCAACGCTGCCCTTCATAGGGGAACTCCTTTTGTCGTTCGAGGCAGACGGCACGGCGGAACGCCTCCTGATCGGGGATGTCCGTGATGTTGAGCGGATCGAGGCCGGCACGGGTATGCACTTCGTTGAGTGCCTGCAAGGCCGGAGAGTCCGCACTGCTGTCGTAACCTACCTCGTTGAGCGCCTCGGCGTACATCAGTAATACGTCGGCGTAGCGCAGCAGGATCTGGTCGTTG
>QAKH01000075.1 GCA_003343885.1 Clostridiales bacterium
ACTGCGGCACACAAAACGATCCGCTTAATGCTGCTCGGTTCCCCGCCTGACATGGTTCACGGTGTTTCATTGCACAGGGCCCGCACACCTATATTCCGGAATAATTTAATTCCTATTAAGTATCTTCATTATTATATCATATTTAAAAATAAATTTCAAGTGTTTTATAGGATTTTTATAGATTTTCTTGAAGAATACTTTCAGCTTTATTGTAAAGTTACCGTGAACGCACATTAATTATTATCCGAACCGACGTTTGAAATATTCATTAGCTCTATAAGAGAAAGGGCTGTTTTATTGTTTTTTTGATTATAAAACATGCTTTAGCCTTCGTTTTTACTCTACCTGCTATTTACCTTTAACTTAATCGTATCAGTATAATCCTTTTATTGGAATCACAGTATGAAAAACCGTAATTATGTGATAAATATAATTGAGTTGTCGAAATGGAAATCGCTAAGCACATTGCTATTGAATATTCTCATTTACCCCCAAAAAGTAAATGCTGTTGCCGTGAAAAAAATGCTTGACAATTTATCGTAAGTATGATATAATAATTTATATTGATTATAAGGTGATTTTATATTTTTGAATTTGAGCCGAGTAAAAATTTCAGATTCATAATATATGCGGATATGGCGGAATAGGCAGACGCGCTGGCTTCAGGTAGAGTTACGTCTGTGTAAAAAATGGTTTCGCTGTTCATTACAGCATATTTTGTGGAACAACTTGTAAAAGTCCATCTCGGTTTTGAATTTGAGCTGAGTAAAAATTTCAGATTCATAATATGTGCGGATATGGCGGAATAGGCAGACGCGCTGGCTTCAGGTAGAGTTACGTCTGTGTAAAAAATTATAAATGTTTAAGACCCATAGCCGGGTCTTTTTTTGTTATTTATTTTGGTTGGGTCTTATTGTAGCTGAAAGCTGCTTAGTATGCGTTTTTTCCTTACGGATTTTTGTATTGTTACTGTATTTGATGAAGTTATAACGCTGTCCCTTTCTTCGGCACAAAAAACGAGGACATATCTGCATTTTCCAGTGTAAGCAGCTGCACCTTTTTCTCAATTCCGCCTGCATATCCTGTTAAGCTTCCGTTTGTACCGACAACACGATGGCAGGGAATTATAAGGGAAATGGAATTGTGCCCGACAGCGCCGCCGACAGCCTGTGCCGACATTTTAGAAAGCCCTTTTTGCTTTGCGATTCTTTCTGCAATCTCGCCGTAGGTCATTGTTTTTCCAAAGGGAATGGTCAGCATAATTTCCCATACCTTTTTTCGAAACGGTGTTGTCTGCATGTACAGCGGCGGCGTAAAATCAGGCGCTTTACCGTTAAAGTAAATATCCAGCCAACGGACAGACTGTTTAAATATCGGCAAACCTTTTTCCTCGTATTTTTCTTCGAGCGTATCTCCAAAATATTTCTGTCCGTCAAACCAAAGCCCTGTAAGCTCTGTTCCGTTACTGGAGAGAGTAATACCGCCCAAAGGCGAGTTGTAATGATATGTATAGGTCATAAGATTATACCTCCCAATATTCATTGGAATCCGCAGGCGCTTGCGTTCTGTCGGTCATTGTATAAGTGCGGATAGGCGTTACAACCGTGATTTTATAATCTGCAAAATCATTCATTCTCCCGTGTTTTTGCGCCATACGGTGTGCGGCAAGATTGCGCCATTTTGAAACGCATTCTTCATTTTCCCATATTGACATACTAAGTAATTTCCCCTCTGTAGCAAGGGAAGAAAAACGCTCGGAGCGAATAAATCCTTCCGCTTTTGCAAGGCTGTCTTTCAGTGAGTCCGCCATTTTCAAATAATCTTCCATTCTTCCGTTTTTTACAGTTACCTCAAATAATACGATGATATTACTCATTTACATTTCCTCCTGCTGTGTTTGGGTGACAAGTTCCGGTTTACATCTTTTACAAGGACGGTATCCCTTTTCTATTGCTTCTTCCATCGTATCAAAAAATACAATATTCTTTTCCAATGGTATCCTTGCGGGGCAGCCCGGCCGGCATACTATTTTTGTTGTTTTCACACCAAAAATAAACTTACCGTCATAAGACTTGTCCCGATTTTGAATTGCTTGCAGCTTTTCCTTTTTGTCCACTTTTCTTGTTCTCCTTTTTAGGGGCGTAGTCTTTCATTTCAGGAATCGCACCGCCTGCCACCGCCCAAAAATACAGGCTTGCCACACTGCAATAAGGACTTAATCTTCTGCGGTATTTTTCAAACAGATTACGGTCAATTTTCCTATGGTGATACACCATACGCATACCACGCAGAATCGCTAAATCTCCGTAGCTGAAAACATTCGGACGCTGCATACAAAAAAGTAAAATCATTTCGGCAGTCCAGACGCCGATTCCTTTTAACCCTGTCAATTCGGTTATTGCCTCATCGTCAGATTTATTCCAAATGCCCTGTAAATCAAAAGCGCCGATTTTTACTTTAACAGCAAAATCCGTAATATACTCTGCTTTTTTAAAAGTCATTCCAAAAGACTGTAAGCGGTCTTTTCCGGCGGTAAGAATGGTATCGGCGTTCACAGCGCCAAGATGATCTTGCATTCTCTGCCATATTGTCGCCTGCGCTTTTGTAGAAATCTGCTGACCGATGATATGGTGAACAACCGAAGAAAACAAGTCGCTGTCAACTTCACGCTCAATCTTCCCGACTTTGTTAATCACTTTTGCAAGACGTTTATCCTTTTGCTTTAAATATTCGATTGCGCTTTCATCATATTGAAAATACACGTTTGCACCTCCTGTCTTGACTTAGCGATTGACTTGTAATATAATAATATCATAATTTGAGACGTTATAATATTAAAATATCGCCTAAAATCATCATAATATATCCAAAAGAGGTGTGTCGAAATGGGAGACGCAAAAAAGGATTATATAAACTCGGTTAATTTAAAGGCTGATTCGGATTTTCCCTACCTTGTGCTTGATGTTATTAACGACCAAAGCTATCCGAGAAATCCCGGCTTTCAGGTTATGCACTGGCATGAGGATTTACAATTCATTTTTGTTCTTGACGGTGAAATCGAAATAAAAACATTAGATACATCGGTACAGATAAATAAAGGCAGCGGTATTTTTATCAATAAAAATGTGATACATCTTGTTAATAAAAAGACTTCTTCCTGTCACTACAATAGTTTTATTTTCCCAGATTATTTTCTTAAATTTTATTTCGGTAGTCCCGCATCTGCTTTTGTTGAACGCATTGCAGGCAAAGACGAATTGCCGATTTGCTGTTTCCCAAAGGAAATGGATTGGTGCAAATCTATTTTATCTGCCCTTTCCCGCCTTGCAGACCTTGAAAACAGAAAAACCGAATTTTATGTCTATCAAGCGCTTTGTCTGCTCTCCACACTTTGGCTTGAAGTATGCAAAAATATTCAAGTACCAAGCAAAAACATCGATATCGTTATGGGTGTTCGTATGCAAAAATTTTTACGGTATATAAGCGAACATTATGAAGAAGATATTTCTCTTGATAGGCTGTCAAAGAGTGCAAATGTCAGCAAATCGGAATGTCTGCGGTGTTTTAAGGCAAGTATGCAGACAACCCCTTACAGATATCTAACAGAATACAGGCTTTCTAAGGCAGCCGAACTGCTGAAAAACTCTGATGAGCCGATAGGAACTATAGCCGACAGAGTAGGCTTTCGGCAAATCAGCCATTTCGGAAAGCGTTTTAAGGAAAAAACAGGGCTTTCACCGAGAGATTATCGAAAGAAAAAGGTAACGCTTTTAGAGATATAAAGGTGAACAAAAGTTTTCTACGAATGTAAAATATGAGAAGGTTTCAAAGCTGGAATCTGAAAGTTTAAGTTGTAATATGCGGCTATTGCGGAATAGGCAAACGCATTCGTCATATCAGTTTAAAAAATTATAAATGTTTTAAGACCCATAGCCGGGTCTTTTTTTGCTATGCAGTTCAGTTCTGCTCTTATATTCATCAAAACCCGCTCTATGGGTTAATTTTTATATCCTGCCAATTTTCATTAGAGAGCATTTCTGCATTCTTTCCGAAAAACGCTTTCCCCGCTTCACTGTCTCCTTTGAGATAATACATAAACCAAGCGGTCATATATCCGTCAGCCGACCGAAGCATATCGCCGTGGTCTTTTCCTGTCCGTCTTGCAATGACCTTATCCACATCATCTGATATGGCGTCATAACACTCATTTAACCACCACAGCGGACAAATACCCTGCGCCTTTCCCTCCGGCAGCGTTTCAGAATACTCCGACATATTGCCAGCGTCAATATCCTTTGTGCCGGCTACCATAAAAATCGGAATGTGAACATTTGACAGGTTACAATTCCAACCGCCAGCATTTTTATTCAATTCATCGGCGTGATATCTTGAAGTTGTGCTTGCCGTCCAAATTGCCTTATACCTATTCCCGTTGGATTGCTCCGTTACGGCGTTAATTGATCCTACGCCGCCCTGCGAATGTCCTGCAACTCCAATATTTTCAGTATCAATTTTTCCGTAGAAATCACTGTTTTTATTCTCGTTCAGATTGAGAATAAAATCAAGTGTTGCTGCGGAAGATTCGCCTGTACGGGAGTTTTCATCTTCATTGCCAGCCACAATAAAGCCCCAAGAGGCTAGGCGCTTAAACACTTCTTTGTACTTAGAAGCCTTTATGCCTGTACCGTTCGCCATTATAACAAACGGGTATGTAGTTTCCTCTTGCATTTCAGACGGATACCAGACTTCATATTTTTCCCATACCTTACCGTCTGCGTTAAATTCCGCATAGGAAACGTCGTAAGAGCCGAGCGCCGTATATTTCGTTTCAATTTCGCCTTTTGGTTCAGAATATTTCCAATAGGTTTTGTTTCGGTAGTTTATAATTCCCAGAAGTACTGAGAAGCCGCCGACTATTAAAATAATTGCAGACAGCACAATAAACAAGATTATTTTTACCGGTTTATTCACCGTTTTCCCTCCTTAATTACTCATATAGCGTTCAAGATACTCGAGGATCGCTTCACTATATTCTACCATTTGCTTGTTGTCATTCTGAAGTCCATGCCCGGAATGTTCAAAAACAATGTATTCATGCGGAATATTGTTTTCGGTCAAAGCGGCGTCCAATTTCACGGAAGCGTTATAAGGCTGGAATGTATCATGCATTCCATACGCCATAACCGTCGGAACGATATTTTCATCAACCCACAGAAGCGGGGACACATCCTTTATCGCTTTATCGTAAGCATCTGTTCCGAACATATCGGATGTTATATCCTTTCCGCACATATAGCTGAAAAATTTAGCCGCCGCTTCGGGGTCTTTATAAAGACCATAGCTTTTCCAGTCCTCCGGATAAAAACTGGACGGTCCGACGCCCTCAAATACCATTCTGACAGGAACAGGCGAATCTTCCGCGTCACGATAGGCGTAAAGCAGAGCAAGATATCCGCCCGCAGAACCGCCGGACATTGCCATTCGGTCTATGTTATATCCGAGTTTTTTGGCTTCTTCAATAACATAAGGAATGCTATTTTTAATTTCCATCGACATGGTATAAACATTGGCGTCCGGATTTTCATTGCTGTTCAAGGTATAATTGATACCCGCTGTTACATATCCAAGCGAACAAAGCCACTGGAGCATTTTTGCGTCGTCGGTTTTATCGCCGGTTCTGAAACCGCCGGCATGAAGATACACGATCAACCCATAGGTTTCTTTAGAATTATCTGCGGGAACATAAAGGTCAAACTTGTTTGCAGCGCCCTCGCCATAAGAAAAATCCGTGTAGGTTTTTCCGATTTCATCACTCCAATTTACTGTATACTTTCTCAGTTTCCGAGGAATGTATGCAATTTTGAAAACAACAGAACCTACAAAAGAGATAATAAATGCAGTAATACACAAAAAAATAAACATACCTCTTCCTTGCTTTTTTTCTTTGCTCATAGAAAATTACCTCCAAACAGTGTTCCGCCTAACATCAGGTTAGTAATTGCCCGAACTGCAAGTCTGCCTAAAATTATGCCGGCAATTACGACAACAGCCAAAATGATAATTCGTTTTTGTATTAGTGTCATTTGTCTAATCCTCCAATTTTATTTTTTACTATTGACATTATGATTTTTTTGCGATACAATAATATCGCCGATTTATTTGTATCGTCGATATTATTGTATCAGCGTGTCGCTTTATTGTCAACGGGAGGAAGAAAAATGAGACAAACAGAGCAAAATGTATCACCGATGAGCAATGAGGGGCGTAATGCATATGTAATAAAACATTTGACTGAAGCTCTTATTTCATTACTTGCCAAAAAGCCAATAGAAGATATTTCTATCAGCGAGTTGGTTGATACGGCAGGCGTTGGCAGAGCCTCCTTTTACCGCAATTACGAATGTAAAGAAGATATTTTGAGACGTTATTTACACGAAAAAACGCATGAGTGGGTAGGTGAATGGGACAAAAACAGAGGCGAGCCTCTGAGTGAGCAAATCCGTATCATGATTGCACATTTTGAAGCAAATCGTACCTTTTACAAACTTCTGAATGAAAGAAAACTTACCTATCTTCTGAAAGATGTTATTATAGGTATCTGCGGACCGAAACCAGAGTATGAAAAGACACAGGCATATGCTGCGGCGTTTGTTGCCTATACGCTGTATGGCTGGATTGATGTATGGTTTCAGAGGGGAATGGCGGAAGCGGCTGATGAAATTGCCGAATTGTTTAAGGTGCAGGGACTTTAATATATGTGTAAATACCGTATCTTGTTTGTTTTATACAAATATTGAAACTGATAACTCTTTTCTAACCGGTCTATTTGAAAGGTTATAGTAGATTGCGTATAATTTAGCTTTTCAGCAGCGAAGCTACTATCTTCCGCTATTGTTTTGAAAGCGACATTTCATTGAATGATAATTAGTCTGTGGGGTTTACAAGTAATTTTATAGTTTAATAGATAAAAACCTATTACGTTCCAAAGCAAAATCGCTTATAATTTGAGTCGGAAGATATTGTATTCACAGTCGTTTAAGCAAATGTTTTCAACGCCGATAAAAATGATAACATTAGCTCATATAGTCCGGATAATATGGATATTCTCTTTTACTCCAAAAAGTAATTGCTGTTGCCGTGAAAAAAATGCTTGACAATTTATCGTAAGTATGATATAATAATTTATATTGATTATGAGGTGATTTTATATTTTTGAATTTGAGCCGAGTAAAAATTTCAGATTCATAATGTATGCGGATATGGCGGAATAGGCAGACGCGCTGGCTTCAGGTGCCAGTCGGGGAAACTCGGTGCAGGTTCAACTCCTGTTATCCGCACCAACGACAAAAAAGGCTGTAAGCAAATAAGAGCTTACAGCCTTTAAATTATGCAGTTTTGGATTCATCAGTTTCAATAAAAACACTTGTGCTGCCGTTAAAATCCCCGTTCATCTCAAAGTTAACGTCAAGACTTTTGTCCTCGTTCTGGTGAATAGTTATCTTTTTTACCAGCATTCTAAGATTGACGTCAGATATCGTACCCTCGGACAGTATTTCATCAAGTATCTGCGTTGTATTTTTAAGCAGTTCTTTTTGCTGTTTACAGACCTTGTCATATTCTTTGAGTTCCGCTATCTTTTTTTCAAGGAATTCTATTTCTTCCTCACGCTTAGCAATCATACTGTTGTAGACTGCAGCGTGTTCCCTATCGCCGATACGCTCTATGATTAAATCTTCGATTTGTTGTTTAAGAGTTAGTATTTTATCGGTATTAGTTTGAATCTGCTGTTCATATAATGGTTTCTTCCTGAGCCAATCCCTGACGATTTTATCGTACTTATCGCTCTCAGATAAGATGTTATCTCTTAGTGATTTCACTTCGTTTTCCACAAGTTCGTCAAGCTGACTTTCTCTGACTGTATGCGGAGTGCAATATTGCTTGCCGTAGCGATGATTGCTGCTGCAGGTGTATTCAACGTATTCGTTCCCACGCCATTTTCGTCTGCGGGCTGTGAATCCGGCTCCGCAGTCGGCGCATTTTATCAGTCCCGCATACCGGTGAAGCCTCCTGCCGTTTTTTGAGCGCGGATTGATTTTTGAACGCTGTTCCAGTAAAAACTGAGCCTGATTCCAAGTAGCTATATCAATTATAGGCTCGCAGAAATTCTCATGCCGATACTGTTCTTCTGGCGGAATAAAGGTTTTTGTTTTGTAGATTTTAGAGGTTACAGTTTTGTGATTGACCAGAGTTCCAATGTATAGTTCATTAGAAAGCATTCTTTTAACGGAAGTCTGTGCCCATAAATATCTTTTGGAAATATCCGGCTTCCAGTCGGCAAGCTTTCTGTTAAAATAGTAATCCGGCGATCGAATACCGTCCGCGTTCAGCTTTTTAGCAATCGTTGTCAAGCCGTAGCCGCCGACGTAAAGCTTGAATACATCACGCACAATCCAAGCTGTTTCCTCGTCGATTACCACCTCGTTTGTGTTTTTATCCAAACGATAACCGAGCGGTAAAGTAAGTACAAGACCTTTGTTTTTCTGCTTCTGCCGCATACCGGCCTTAACCTTTTTGCTTATGTCTTTAGCGTAAAAATCATTAAATATTTGCTTGAAGCCGATCATTAAATCGTCGTTCTCATTGGTTGAATCGATACCCTCGGTTACGGAATATACCCTGACATTATTCTGCCGCAGATGGTCAATGAACAGCTCCG
>QAKH01000104.1 GCA_003343885.1 Clostridiales bacterium
CACACCGAAATCATGCTGCCGCCCCACGCCCCGCCGGAGTACGCAGACCGGAATACCTTGTGGAACGCCGCCGAAGCGATTGAAAAACAATGGAACTCCGGGAAGTATTGTTGCGTTTGAGCCTATCCAAACATTACAGCCGATTTTAATCGGCCGAGGACGCATGTCAGCTCGTCGGGAGGGTTCAAACTCATGGTTTAAGGTCGCTAATACCACATTGTGCCCAATAAGCGTGCCGTCTCCGATTGTGATTCCTCCCTGGTCCTGCACCTTGCACCCGCTGTTAAAGAAAACGTTTTTGCCTACCGTCAGATTTTTTCCGCAGTCCGTATAGAACGGAGGGAATATCTTTAGCGAGCTGTCGACGGGTTTTCCGGTCAACTGTTCGAATATGGAAATAATCTCTTCGGGCGTATGATACGAGCCGTTAAGTTCGGCAGTTAATCTCAATGCCTCCAAGGCAAGCTCGCTCATATATCTGTGAATGTCTGAATGGGCAATAACGGTTTTTCCGCTGTTCATATAGTCCAAAAATTCTTGTAACTCCATTGTAATCACTCCTTTGTTCTATTTTATTGACAGCCCCATTTCATAGGCTTTATGAAGCATTGAATGATTGGTTATAGTACCTGCGTTGTCAACTCCTCCGGCAAATATCGTGCCGGCGAGCCGTGCTTTCTCAAAACAGTCAATCCACCCTCCTAAACCGCTTACCGCTTTTTCAGGCACATAGTCCCCGTCCTCTGCGGCAGTCAGCAGCATATATACGTCCCGGAAATGGTAGTCACGGGCAAAAAGAGAATTTGCACGGTCTAAAAGTGTTTTCATTTGACCGCTCATTTCATAATAATAAATCGGTGCAGCAAATACGATTACATCTGCGTCGCACATTTTATCCGCAATTTCTATTGCGTCATCGTTTATGACACATTTTTTTGTCTTTTGGCAGGAAAGACAGCCTTTGCAAAATGCGATATTCTTGTCTTTCAGCGTAATTTTCTCCACATCGTTTCCTGCCGATTTTGCGCCGTTAACAAAAGAATCTGCTAAGATTTCCGAATTGCTGTTATTTCTCAGACTCGTGCTGATAACCAGAATTTTTTTTGACATCTTAACCCCTCCCCAAAAATTATTTGACAAATTTATTTTTATTTGCTAAAATGATTATAATATATAAACCTAACTTTAGGTCAATATCTTTTTTGAAAAAAACAGGAGATTTTTTTATGTACACAATCGGTCAGGTATCGGAAATGTTTAATTTGCCGATTTCAACTCTGCGTTATTATGACAAAGAGGGATTGTTTCCGGGAATGGAGAGGAAGTCAGGCATTCGCAAATTCAGCGATAAAGAGATTGAAGCGCTGCGAGTCATTGAGTGTCTGAAAAAATCGGGACTTGAAATCAAGGATATAAAGCAGTTTATGCAGTGGTGTATGCAAGGAAGTGAAACCTATCCTCAGCGCAGGCAATTGTTTTTGAAGCGTAAAGAAATTGTTGAAGCTGAAATACGCCGAATGAACAAGGCGTTAGATATGATTAAATTCAAATGCTGGTATTATGAACAGGCAATCAAGGACGGAAATGAAGAACGATTGAATTCCTTGAAAGCTGAAGATATGCCGAAAGAAATCAGAGAAGCTTTTCAAAATGCGCACAATTAAATTTCTTTTTTCTGAATAGATATGAATAGATAAATTTGATCTGTACCACAGGCACAGGTTCTTATTTTAAAGCAAAAGAGCTGTCAAACCTTTGAAATTCTGACAGTTCTTTTCTGGTGTTTTTACCGCCGTATGCTGCAATAGCGGTGATAAATTTACAGTAATTGAGAAAAAGAAGTATATTTACAAGATATTATATAAACTTTCAAAAATTGATAAAAAAATTATCAAAATATTTGTTTACAACCTTTATAAAAAGTGATACAATGTATAACGAATGGGCAAAGGTGCGGCGTTTAATACGTTAGCATGACATTGCTTGACAATATATCAAGATATATAAATTTAGGAGGAAATAAAATGTCCCAGAGAAAGAAATTATCTATGGACGGCAACACCGCGGCTGCGCATGTGTCATACGCATTCACGGAAGTTGCAAGCATTTACCCCATCACGCCTTCCAGCGTAATGGCTGAACTCACCGACTCTTGGTCGGCAACCGGTCTTAAGAATATTTTCGGCGAAAGAGTCAAGGTTATGGAAATGCAGTCTGAGGCAGGAGCTGCGGGTACCGTTCACGGTTCACTTGCCGCAGGTGCTCTTACGACTACATACACCGCTTCCCAGGGCTTGCTTCTCATGATCCCGAACATGTACAAGATCGCCGGAGAACTTCTCCCCAACGTTATCCATGTTTCGGCTCGCTGCGTTGCTTCCCACGCTCTTAACATCTTCGGCGACCATTCCGACGTTTACGCTTGCCGTCAGACAGGCTACGCTATGCTCGCTGAATCAAATCCCCAAGAAGTTATGGACCTCGGCGCTGTTGCACACCTTTCAACAATTAAGGGCAGAGTTCCTTTCATCAACTTCTTTGACGGTTTCCGTACTTCTCATGAAATCCAGAAAATCGAAGTATGGGATTACGATGAACTCGCAGGCATGATGGACAAAGACGCTGTTGCCGCTTTCCGTGCAAGAGCACTCAATCCTGAAAAGCCTGTACTCCGTGGTTCCGCTGAAAACGGCGATATCTTCTTCCAGCACAGAGAAGCCTGCAACAAGTACTATGAAGCACTTCCTGCAATCGTTGAAGATTACATGAACCAGGTTAACGATAAAATCGGTACCGATTATAAACTCTTCAACTACTACGGCGCTCCGGATGCAGAACGCGTAATCGTAGCTATGGGCTCTATCTGCGACGTTGCTGAGGAAGTTATTGATTACCTCATGGCTAAGGGCGAAAAGGTTGGTCTTATCAAGGTAAGACTTTACAGACCTTTTGTTCCGGAAAAGCTTGTTGCTGTTCTTCCTAAGACAGCAAAGAAGATAGCTGTACTTGACAGAACAAAGGAACCCGGCTCTCTCGGCGAACCGCTTTACCTCGACGTTGTTACCGCTCTTAATGTTATGGGCGTAAACGGCGTAAAGGTTGTCGGCGGACGTTACGGTCTCGGTTCTAAGGATACTCCTCCTTCATCTGTTTTCGCAGTATTTGAAAACCTCGCTCAGGCTGAGCCTAAGGCAAACTTCACAATCGGTATCGTTGATGACGTTACTCACCACTCCCTCGAAGAAAAGCCCGCTCCCGATACAGCTCCCGAAGGAACAATCAGCTGCAAGTTCTGGGGACTCGGCGGCGACGGAACCGTTGGTGCTAACAAGAACTCCATCAAGATCATCGGCGACCACACAGATAAGTTTATCCAGGCTTACTTCCAGTACGACTCCAAGAAGACCGGCGGCGTTACCATTTCTCACCTCAGATTCGGTGATAAGCCTATCAAGTCCTCTTACTATATAACCAAGGCAGACTTTGTTGCCTGCCACAATCCTTCTTATATCCTCAAGGACTATAAGATAGTAAACGATGTAAAGCCCGGCGGAAAGTTCCTTCTCAACTGCCAGTGGACTCCTGAAGAGGTTGAAACACACCTTCCCGCAAGAGTAAAGAAGTACATCGCTGAAAACAATATAGAATTCTATACGGTTAACGCTATCGACAAGGCGCGCGAAATAGGCATGGGCAAGAGAACAAATACCATTCTTCAGTCCGCTTTCTTCGCACTTGCAAATATTATGCCGATCGCTGAAGCAGTAGATTACATGAAGTACATGGCTAAGAAGTCCTACCTCAAGAAGGGCGAAGCTGTTGTTGAAATGAACTACAAGGCAATTGACGCCGGCGTAGAAGCACTTGTTAAGATAAACGTTCCCGAGTCATGGAAGACTCTCGATGTTAAAGAAACCGAACACAAGATCGAAGGCAACAGACCTGAGCTTGTTAAGTTCGTTAAGGAAATTGTTATGCCGGTTGCAGCAATGCAGGGCGACTCACTTCCTGTTTCCGCTTTTGAGGATCACGCTGACGGTACATTCCCGCAGGGCGCTGCCGCTTACGAAAAGAGAGGCGTTGCAGTTGACGTTCCGGAATGGAATCCTGAAAACTGTATCCAGTGTAACCAGTGCGCATATGTTTGCCCGCACGCAACAATCCGTCCGTTCGCTATGGACGAAAAGGAAGCGGCAAACGCTCCGGCAGCTACCAAGTTTACCGCTAAGATGATCGGTAAGGGCTGCGAAGGCTATAAGTTCACTATGGCTATCTCTCCGCTTGACTGTATGGGATGCGGCGTTTGTGTCGGCGTATGTCCCACAAAGCCGGAAAAGAGAGCTTTGAAGATGGTTCCGCAGGAATCTCAGATGGATCAGCAGGCAGTATTCGATTATGCTGTTGCAAACGTAACAAAGAAGGAAACTCCTTTTGCAGATACATCAATCAAGGGCAGCCAGTTCAACCAGCCGCTGCTTGAATTCTCAGGCTCATGCGCAGGATGTGCTGAAACCTCTTACGCAAGACTCATTACTCAGCTCTTCGGCGAAAGAATGTATATCTCCAATGCTACCGGATGTTCTTCAATCTGGGGCGGCTCGGCTCCTTCCACTCCTTATACGGTAAACCGTGACAGCGGAAGAGGTCCGGCTTGGGCAAACTCTCTGTTTGAGGATAACGCTGAGCACGGTCTCGGTATCTACCTCGGTCAGAAGACAATCCGTGAAAAGCTTATCGGTTATGTTACCGAGCTTGCAAACGGCGAAAATACTCCTGCTGAAGCAAAAGCAGCAGCTGAGAAGTACCTTGCTACCAAGGACGACGGAAAAGCAAACGAAGCGGCTACAAAGGCTCTTATTGCCGAACTCGAAAAGGGCGCAGGCAAGTGCGAGCTCTGTGACAAGATACTTGCAGAGAAGAGCTACCTCTCCAAGAAGTCTGTATGGATATTCGGCGGAGACGGATGGGCATACGATATCGGATTTGGCGGACTTGACCACGTTATAGCTTCCGGCGAAGATGTAAATATCATGGTGTTCGATACCGAAGTATACTCAAATACCGGCGGACAGGCGTCCAAGGCTTCCAATATCGGTCAGGTTGCACAGTTTGCAGCAGCCGGTAAATCTATCGGCAAGAAAAACCTTGCTGAAATCGCAATGTCTTACGGTTACGTTTACGTTGCACAGATCGCAATGGGCGCTGATATGAATCAGACAATCAAGGCTATGGTTGAAGCTGAAGCTTACCACGGTCCGTCTGTCATCATCGGATATGCTCCTTGTGAAATGCACGGCGTAAAGGGCGGTATGACTAACTGCCAGAGCGAAATGAAGCGTGCGGTTGAAGCCGGATACTGGCAGATGTTCCGTTACAATCCTGCACTCAAGGCTGAAGGCAAGAATCCTTTGACTATTGACTGCAAGGCGCCTACCGCGGATTACATCGACTTCATCAAGAGCGAAACACGTTACAGCCGTCTTGCTCAACAGTTCCCTGAAAGAGCTACTGAGCTGTTTGCTAAGGCTGAAGCTAATGCAAAGGCTAAGTACGAAAGACTCGTAAAACTCAGCGGTTTGTACGAATAATATAATAATAAAGCATCTGATTTAAAGAGCTTTTGCGATGAAACAGCCCGGAGCCAAACTCCGGGCTGTTTTTGCTTTTTTACATAATCCGGAATCTCCTGAAACACCCGGGAAGACAAGGAGAAAACAGAGATAATCCGATAATCAAGAATTTATTAGTTTGGCGCATTGTAAAATGAACCTGCAATAGTAAGAAAACAGAAAAAAAGTATCCATAGTGACGAAACTGTGGTAGAATTGAGATTGGACAACAACAATTCTGAAAGGAACATCACTATGGACATTCTAAAGTATACCACAAAAGTTCGCAAAGGGCAACATCTGACTGCCGAAGAACGGCACGACATTGAAGTTCATCTGAAAGACGGTTGGTCAACATACAAAATCGCCAAACATTTAGGTCGGTCATATAACACCGTTAAGGATGAAATCGAGCGAGGCACTGTACTTTTGTACAACGGCAAGGTCAAGCGATACAAAGCTTCC
>QAKH01000015.1 GCA_003343885.1 Clostridiales bacterium
ATTGCAGGCGGTCTTACCGCCCAAAAAAGTACCCGGAGGGCTTGCGAGCCCTCTCGACTCCCGGGGACGCCGTCAAATTTTTAAGATTTGACGGCGATACCGCAAATTTCGCAGTATGGCGGAAACGCATAAAAACACATTTTATTTTTACGCCTTAGCGGCATGGGGCTAACACAGGCGATGTTTTATGAGATTTTTTAGTTTTGGCTATAATGGGGTTTTGGTTTGCCGTCTGAGTTTTCGTGCTTTCGTTTATGGCACGAAAACGGGCACGGTTTCGCGGAGGATTAATTTTGTTAATTTTGCTTGTTCGTCCGCGAAAGCTGGGGCGGCACATTGCCGCCGGGGTTTGGGGCAGAGCCCCATAAATCCCTCGTTTTGCATGCTTGTCCGCGAAAATTGCAGCGGCTCATAGCCGCATCTATATTTTAATTTTACAGAAGATTTCCGAATTTCAAACTCTCGTCAAATTTCATGTGGTCAAGCATATCATAAGCGTTTTTCGCCTGCGCCAGAAAAGAAGGGTAGTCGCCGGATTCAAAATATGATACGGCAGGGATAAAGTACTCAAGAAATTTTCTGCTCACATTGTGGTCCATGCTCAGGCATATATACGTTTCATAGCTTTTCCATTCCGAAAGTATTCGGTCAAGCTGCCGGGAAACCTGCTCCGTCTGCTCCTCCGGCATTTCTTCAAGTACCCCTGACGACTGCGGAAGCGCCTCAAGATACCCTGAAATTCTGTCGAAGAAGTTGTTTAAAACAAAGAAATTTATACATACAAAAACGATAACCGTCAAAAACAGTATCGATGCTATTATAAGCGATTTCATTGCTTTTCTCCTTAAGTGATTTAAGTGTTTGTCTTATCGTCGTATTAAGTGCTTGCCGAGATCAACTTATTTAATAGGTTTACAGTCACAGTTAGTTTCCCTGATTCGGCTTTTTTTGTTTTTTTACTGCGTAAACCTCTTTTAAATCGTTAATGCCGAGATAAAACACTTCCGACAAATCCTCGTATCCGAGCTTTTCAAGCTCAATTCTTATGCGGTTTTCGGATATGTTTAACTGCTTCATCTGATCTCTGCAAAGATTTCCGTCTATTATAAGCGGATGCTCCGCGCCCGGCTCCGGTACGTTTTTTCCCATGTCTTCAGCCGAAACCGGTGCTTTTGACGCCTTTGGAAGAACCGATATTGTGCCGCTTGACTCAAGAAACGCATATGATATATCAGATACGCAGAAAACACCGCAATTTCTTGCAGCTCCCAAAAGCTCCTCCATAGTAATGCGCGCCTTTTTCATCTGTTCCTGGTCGATTGTTCCGGCTCTTACAAGCATAAGTGCGCTTCCCGCTATCATGGTACGGAATTTTTTTGATTTTACAGATATGAAGGAAAGAAAAACTTCAAGACAAATAAGGCTTATCGCCGGTAAAACACCGTATAAAAGCGGTATGGAATTGTTGGAAACAGGGTAGGAGGCAAGCTCGCTTACCATAAAAGCCGTCACAAGCTCTGTCAGTTCAAGCTGCCCTATCTGCCGTTTTCCGGTTATACGCATCAGTACAACAATAAGTAAATACAGAAGTATTGTCCTTATAAATACGTTTGCCATCGAAATTTCTCCTTTTTCTCTATATTTTTATCTCATTTTCTCACTTTATACTTTTTTTAAACTCCCGAACGCCTTTTTTACTCCGGCAAAATTATGCAAAAACCCAAAAAACCGCATGGTTGACAGCTTTTTTGGGGGCTTGATTTTTTCTAACTTTTGGTGTATAATACTAATATCTTGGTGCATTGTAACTATTTTCATGTACTGTAAAAAACCTTTAAGGCTAAGGAGATGATAAATTGAAGAACACCGAGTTTGATCCGATAGATTTGCACTCGGCTTATTCACAGGATAATACCTCAATAGATCTTTCCTGTGAGAAGTGTGCAGAGTCGGACAATTCGACTTCTCAATTTGCCGAACAGGGACAGGATACAGAAAAAAGAACAAGTGTTCTATCTGATAATGTTTCACGTGAAACAATACTGTCCGGAAAGAACCCCCGGAAAATGTACAAATTGTTCAAGAAAGACGGAATGGGAAAGCTTGACAGTTTGTATAACGCAATATATTTGAGTTGTCATAATAGATATAATGAAACTGCGTCCGCAAAAAAGGACAAGTATAAAAACATACCGGAGCATCCAAAGGGCTGGTCGCAGGATAAACAAAAGGTCCATAAGAACAATGTCTGGTCTTGTGCCTTGAAGGTCCTCGACGGTTTTGCCAAGCTGTCCGGAGCTGCCGGAAAAGTAAAGCAGAAGTTTGGCAGAGTGTTCAGAAAAGCCGCAAGGATTCCCCACCGTATGGATAATTCCATAAAGGCGGCAAAATCCTTTTCATTGGTAATGGCTCGCTCGGTACTCCCGGCGTGCGCGGTGTTGTTTGCGGCGTACACGGCAGTAACTATTTCTTCTCATCTTAAAGAGAGCTATGCGGTAGCGGTTTATGTGGACGGTCAATATGCCGGCACGACGCTTAACATCAGCGATTTACTGAACTCTAAAAAGAACTACGAAAGCGATCTGTCAAAAAAATATGCGACTCCTGTTGTTTTGGACTGTTCGCTTGAATTGGTACCGGTTAAAGCTGATGAGGATAACGTAATTGTTTCAGGCGATACGTCTGTTTTTGAAAAATACCTCGATGCTTTTACTGCACAGGGCTATGGTCTTTATATTGACGGAAAACTTGCTGCGGTAACAAAAACCGAAAAGTGGTTTTACGATGCAATTTCCGACTATATTGATATTCAAAGGAACAGTTATATAAAAACGATAACCCACGACGGCGAAGAAGACGATGATGAAGTCGTTGAACAATTTGTTTACGATAACAATATTACTGTTATCGCTGACAAGTATCCGGAAAGTTATTTTCTTTCCCGTTCACAGGTAAGAGAACTGTTTTCTCTTCCGGTACTATCGGATGAAGCCGCAAAAAATCTGCAGTCCAATCTTCACTTTGTAGAGTGGGACGACTTTGAGAAATCCACAACAAGCAGGTTCACCTATTCATTAAAGCTCGATTACTCTAATTTGTCTTCGTCCTCTTCATATAACACAGACTCTGTCACGAATCAAGACGCAAAGGCGGCGTATCAGCTCCGTGCTGCAAGATCGGCTGAGCTTGTTAATGCCTCGGTTCCGGCTGAGACAGTGTCTGTTGATATTGTTGTTATAAAGGAAGAAAAAGACAGAGCTGTTATTCCGTACTCCACAGAATACATCTACGATGATGAAATGCCGGAGGGAATGAGGCGTCTTGTTCAGAGCGGAAAAGACGGCGAAAAAGTTGTAACTTATAAAGCGACTTATAGCGCTGATAAGCTTCTGAAGCGTGATATTGCCGCCGAACAGATTATTACCGAACCTGTCAGCAAGATTGTGCGCGTAGGTACAAAGGAGCTCACCGAAGAAGAAAAAGCTCTTATACCTACCGGAACTTATATTTATCCGTATCAGGGCAAGATATCAAGCTATTTCGGCTGGCGTGTGCTCGGCGGTCAGAATAACTTCCACCAGGGGCTTGATATATGCGGTACACGCGGCGATCCTGTTGTCGCGGCGGACGGCGGTGAGGTTATCGAGGTAGGATATACCTCCGGATACGGATTGTATTGCAAAATTCGTCACAATGAAGATATTGTAACAAGATATGCCCATTGCGACAGCATCGACGTCGAGGTTGGCGACCTTGTAGGTCAAGGCTTCCAGATAGGTACCCTTGGCGATACCGGTAACGCAACAGGTGTTCATGTGCATTTTGAAATTATAGATAACGGAGTTACGGTTGATCCTCTCCCATACATGACCGGTTCTCTTCCGTACGCATATTGATTGTTATAAAGGGAACGGCTGCCGCTGTTCCTTTTTTTGTTTTATTTATGATTTTTACAAGCAAGCGCAGCGCTGAAATAGCCGTGCAGTTTTATAATTTACAGCGCGCCGCATTTTATGGAAGGTGTTATGAGATATGAAGACAAATGTTTCACGTGAAACAATATACCATGAAACCCGGTTTTGTGTAATAGGCGGAGGACTCGCAGGTATGAGCGCCGCCATTGCCGCAGCAAGAAAAGGAATTAAAACTATCCTTGTTCAGGAGCGCCCAATGCTCGGAGGCAACGCCTCAAGCGAAATCAGAATGTGGGTAAGAGGCGCAAACGGCAAAAACGACAAGGAAACGGGCATTATCAGTGAGCTTGACTTGGAAAATGCATATAAAAATCCGTATATGAACTTTTCATTGTGGGACAGCGTAATGTACGGTGCTGCGGTGCGTGAGAAAAATCTTACACTTATGCTCAATACAACCTGTATCGACGCAAGTGCCGAAAACGGCAAAATCAGCACCGTAACATGCTGGCAGATGACAACATATACTTTCCACACAATCAAGGCGCAGATATTTGCCGATTGTTCCGGCGACAGCGTACTTGCTCCGCTTGTCGGCGCAAAGTGGACAAAGGGCAGGGAGGCGCGCGCTGAATACGGCGAAAGCATTGCTCCGGAACAGGCGGATCTCAAAACTATGGGAATGTCCTGCTTAATACAGGCAAGACAGCGTGAGAGAAAAGTTGAGTTTATTAAACCTGAGTGGGCATATACATATGAAAGCGACGCAGAACTGCCAAGCAGAGGACATTCGCTAAAGCACACAACTACTAATTTCTGGTGGATGGAACTCGGCGGGGAAGACGACAGCATAAAAGATACGGAAAAGCTGCGTCACGAGCTTCTGAAAATTGCTTTGGGCGTATGGGACCATATCAAAAATCACGGCGATCACGGAGCGGATAACTGGGACCTCGAATGGGTAGGATTTTTGCCCGGAAAGCGTGAAAGCCGCAGATATATAGGCGCTCACGTTCTCACTCAGAATGATGTTGAATCGGGCGGACAGTTTGAGGACATTGCCGCATACGGCGGCTGGACCATGGACGACCACAATCCGGCAGGATACCGTTATTTCGGCGAGCCGACAATTCACCATCCGGCGCCGTCGCCATACGGTATACCGTTCAGGAGCATGTATTCGGTAAATATCGAAAATCTGATGTTTGCCGGGCGCAATATCAGCGCAACGCACTCGGCTCTCTCATCGACAAGAGTTATGGCAACCTGCGCCATAATCGGTCAGGCAGTCGGAAACGGGGCGGCGCTTTGCTGCAAGTATTCCTGCAAGCCGGACGACGTGTATAAATATCATCTTGACGAGCTTCAAGACGAAATATTGTTCGACGGATGCTATCTTCCTACAAAAAGCCGCAAAATACCGAAATGCACCCTTGAAGCGAAAAGCAATCTTACAGACGAGCAAAAGGCGCTTCTCTTTAACGGAAACGAACGTCCGGACAAAAACGACGCGGTAAATTATATAACCTTGGATAACGGAGGTTTTATAGAATACAAATTTACCGAGCCTGTAAAGGGAACAGCACGTCTTGTGCTGGATCTCGATTATTCACGCAATTCCGTAAGCGACGACGGAGAATACAAGCGTTATTCCATGCGCTGCAACGAGCCTTTAGCGCTGAAGCCATTGAAAATGCCGGCAAATCTTGCGAAAAAGGTGCGTGTTTCGGCAATTACTTCGTCAGGAGAAGAAATTGAGCTGTATAACGCCGAAAATAATTACCGCCATTTGATTTTTGCCGACACAGATACCGGGATTGTTTCTTTGAAAGCCGAATTCTTCGGAGCCTGGCAGTCCGAGCAGACAAACGTTTATTCCTTTGACCTTGTTCCTCGGTAATCATTACAGCTTTGCTGTTAATATTAAATTTCTAAAATTTGTATTTTTTAATAATGTTTTGTTATAATCAACGAGCGGGGATGTACTTTCATTAAATAAAATAATGGTTTTGTAAAGTTAAAATGAAAAAATAGCATAATGATTTCACAAAATT
>QAKH01000111.1 GCA_003343885.1 Clostridiales bacterium
TAAAACCATTATACCATAAGGAGTTCAAGGTCTCAACTTTCATTTAACTTAACAAAACGCAAAAAAAGACTTGGAGGAATATTTATGATGAACCAACTGTTTAACTTGGATATCTATTCAACCACAGCGAATTCCTTTCCCGCAGGCGGCTGGATTGCCGTAATCATTGCAATTGTGCTGTTTATAGTTATTGTATCCAACATCAAGATCGTACCTCAGGCAAGAGCATACATTGTTGAAAGACTCGGTGCATACCGCTCAACATGGAAAACCGGCGTACATTTTACAATTCCCTTTCTTGACAGAATCGCAAAGAATATGTCGCTTAAGGAACAGGTTCTCGACTTTCCTCCCCAGCCGGTTATCACGAGCGACAACGTTCACATGCAGATTGACACGGTTATTTATTTCCAGATAGCCGATCCTAAGCTTTACACCTACGGCGTTGAAAATCCCATGATTGCCATAGAAAATCTTACTGCAACGACTTTGCGTAATATAATAGGTGATCTTGAACTCGACCAGACACTTACTTCAAGAGATATTATAAATACAAAGATGCGTGCCATTCTTGACGAAGCGACCGATCCTTGGGGCATAAAGATTAACAGAGTCGAACTTAAGAACATTATGCCGCCTAAAGACATTCAGGACGCAATGGAAAAGCAAATGAGAGCTGAACGTGAGCGCCGTGAAAAAATTCTTCAGGCTGAAGGTGAAAAGAAATCAGCCATACTTATCGCCGAGGGTAACAAGGAATCTAAAATTCTTGAGGCTGAAGCTGACAAGCAAGCGGCAATTCTTAACGCAGAAGCTATACGTGAAGCTAAAATCCGTGAGGCGGAAGGTGAAGCTGAGGCAATTCTGAAAATTCAAAAGGCTATTGCCGACGGTATCAAGCTCATAAACGAGGCATCTCCCTCAGAACAGGTTATTGCTCTCAAGAGCCTTGAAGCTCTCAAAGAACTTGCGGACGGCAAGGCTAACAAGCTCATAATTCCTTCCGACATACAAGGTCTTGCTACGATTGCATCAACGCTCAAGCACGTAATTTCTGAAAACGGCTCGGATTCCCCTGCTAAAAAATAACTTTCATAAGTTTTTACTGCATAAGTTTTTTACTTATTATATTTTTTCAACTTGGTTTTTAATTAAACAAGCAAACACCTCCCGGAAACAGTTAAACTGCAAATTTCCGAGAGGTGTTTTTTTATTTATATTTTATATTTGCTTTTTTCCGTATTTCCGTATTTTCCATATCGAATATGCGTCTATGCGCCGCATTTTATACTATTTTGTTATAAGGTCAATCTCGCCTTTTTTATACTTTAAGCTGTATCCTACGGTTTTTGCGTACCAGCTCATCGGAAGCACCGGCATGCCGTCTATAAAGTCAACCGGAGCTTTTAATGTAACAGGTTCGCCGTCAAACAAAGCTTTTTCACTGCCTATTGTTAATTTCAGCTCATGCTTACCGAAAAGTGTCAGCGTTTTTTCGTTTTTATTCCACTCGTAATACAGCTCTTTAACGTTAGCAAGAGGATTCTTCGGATCAAAGCAGAAATAGCATTCTCCGTCCTTTTCGAATGCGTATAACGGCATTGAAACAGTCTGTCCGTCAAGGCGCACGATTGTATGCTCAGGCGCTTCATAAAACTCAACGCTGTCGAGAACAAAATCTCCTACGCCCCATATAGGATCGAGACGGAATGCGGTAATTTCTCCGCGCCATGCCGGATTATCATACATAGTAAAGGTAAGCGGAGCCATCTTCTCAGGCACAGTGAGCACAGGCGGGCAAGCATGGTTAAGTTGTTTGTCCTTAGTTGTTGAGAAGAATATTTCAGTACAGCACATTTGCTTTATGGGCTTATATGCATGGATATTGACGACAATGTGTGAGACTTTATCGGGATCAAAGGGAAGTTCCTTATTAAACAGCATATAAGGATCATATCGGTCTGAATGGCCGACAAGCTTTCCGTCCTGTATTTCCAGACTGCTGAATCCGTCAAACTGCCACATATCAAGGTCTTTTTTATCCTTAAAAGTAAACTTATACAACGGTTTATCAAACCGAAGTTCAGGCTTTACTCTGTCCCCTCTGCCGAGTTTTGCACGGTCGGCGGGATGCATAATATTTATTCTCTTCTTCTGATGCTCTGATGGTGCTACGTCACTATGCGGTATGTCTTTACAGAACACGCTTCTGACTGAATCGAGATATCCGAATCCGTTAAGTCCGGACGGGCATATATATGTTCCCTCTCCGTATTCGTTCCAGTTGGAGAGCATAACAAGCTTGCTCTGCCAGGAATCCTTAGGATATTTGGGAAGCATCTCGTCACGGCACCATTCAAGACATTCTTTCATGCCCTCGACAGTCATGTTATCCGAACGAGTACCTGCCCAGGCGACATTATTAAATCCGGTGCTAACAGTCGGAACAATATGGTATACGTTTCTGTCGGTATTGGTCTTTATTAAATTCTTCGTCTGTTCGACGTCGCAGCCAACCTTTCCCCAGTTATAAGCATGCCCTCCGTCAAATCCGCACTGCTTCATTGTTTCGTCCGCACCGGCGCAGCACAGAATGATCAAGTCATCGTAGCCAAGGGATTTTACAACACTTCTTAAATAGTCAAGCTCTTTTTTTACTGCCTCCGGGCTTCCGAAGTCCTTAATAAGATGACCGCCGCCAAACACTGACATAATTGCTTTGTTGTCTATTGTCATATATCTTGGATCAGAGAAGAAATAATCCACCCAGAAAGGCACAATATACTTTCTGAAAGCTTTGCTTCCTGCCGGATGCATTGCGTTAGCCGCCTCCCAGAGAAGCGCAAACTTACACTTATCTGAATATTTCGCGTTAAAATGTCCGTTATACCATGCGGCTCCGAGTCTCGTTGAGCGCATTGGGTATTCACTCTGAGAAGCGTACCAGCAGTAAAGCTCAAAATCAACGCCGTGTTCGGCTAAGAACTTGATTTCCCAGTCTGCTGTTTCCGGAATACCCTCGTCATAATATCCCATTAAGGGCTTTATTTCCTCGTACGGAGAGATACAATCCCAGCCGTAGTGATCTCCTGTGCGCCAAAGCGGACATATATTCATTCCGACAACGTAGTCGCCCTTCTTTTCCGGTACGATAGGTTCGGGAACATAGTCTTTAGCCTCTCTCACAGCCGGGAACACAAAGATTTCTCCCAATGCACCTTTTGCTGTTTTTTCACCTGTTGCTTTAAATGTAATTTTTAAGTTATTTACCGCTTCAAGGCTTTCATCTGAAAGAGCCAGAACGGTGACTTTTTTGCCGTTCAGCTTTATAAGTACTGTCTTTTCAGAAAAATCAATCTCAGCACGGAGCGTCTGCCATACGTCAGGACTATGCTTTTTCAGCGCGCCCTTATCACATATAAGCTCAACGCCTCTGTCGCGCACCTCAAACGCCGGTGTATCCACGTTGCAAAGCGAAATATCAATTTCACCGTTCATATCTCTTAACAAATATTTCATGTCAAGTATTACGTTTCCGATAGTCTTATCAAACGGTCTTGTTACCGTTACCGAAGAATCTTTCTTTGCCTCAAGCAGATAGGAATAATCGAAAAACTGTCCGCCGAAGTGCTTATTCTGCGCTTTTGCAGCGCCTGTTGTTTCTACTTTATAGTCGGCAGGAAGCGGACCTTCGTCAAGATTTATATTGAAATCGTAAACATAATAGTTTTTATACATCTTAACGGAATACATGAGAGCCGCATGTCCTACGTCTTCCTTTTCAAATCCGCAAACGAAAGAACTTATGCTGTTTGCGGGTCCGTTGAATTCAAATTCACCGACATATTTTTTATCCGAGTTGATTTTTACTTTGCCTTTTTCCATATCAAGCTCAAACTTGATATAATGCCTTCCGTAATCAACCGCAAACGCCTTTGTTTCGCCTATGTAAAATGCTCCGGCACGATATACAGTTTTTAGGACATAGTCGCTCTTATTAGCAAATTTAAAATAAAAGCCTTCGCCGGACACAAGAGTATAAACAGCTTCAAGTGTAATTATACCGTCGGACTGTTCGGTTATATCCCTCTTAAAGGTTGTCGGCATATCCTTGAGCACGCTTCTTATCTGTTTTTCGGGATATGGTCCCTCAACTGACGGCAGTCCGTCCGCACCTCGGTTATCGAGATCCCATCCAGTGCTCGGAGTAAACCACCCTATGTGGGAGGTGTCTTCTACCAGCACGACAGCCGTCTTATCTTTAATTTTTTTATTCATACAAGCACCTCTTTACTTTAGTGATTGGCAATTTTACGCAAAATAAAACACCATAGATTATGTTACCATCTCGTAAATAAAAGTCAATGCCTCAATCATAATTTCAGCAAAACAGACAAAATAAATCGGCAGTTTTACCAAACGCAAAACTGCCGTGAAACCTTATTTTTTACTGTTACTTTCGCTTATTCTTTTTGCTCAAGTATCTTCATAAACTCTTCGCCGGTAATTGTTTCAGACTCATAAAGATACTTTGCAAGCTCGTCGAGCTTTCTTCTGTTTTCAGAAAGAATACTCATTGCTTTCTCGTACTGCTTTCTTATCAGCTCAACAACCCTTTGGTCAATTTTAGCCTGAGTATCGGGTGAACAGGTAAGCGACGCGTCACCGCCGAGATATGCGTTCTCGACGCTCTCCATAGCCACCATTCCAAAATCATCGCTCATACCGAATCTTGTAATCATAGCTCTTGCAAGCTTGGTTGCCTGCTCTATATCGTTTGACGCTCCCGTTGTCACCGAACCGAATACAAGCTCTTCTGCTGCTCTTCCGCCGGTATACGTTGCAATTTTATTTTCAATTTCGGCTTTGCTCATTAGATAGTGATCACCCTCGTCCACCTGCATGGTATATCCAAGAGCTCCGGAAGTACGGGGAACAATCGTAATCTTTTGAACGGGCGCCGAACCGGTTTGTTTGGCTGCAACAAGTGCGTGACCTATCTCGTGGTAAGCGACAATCATTTTTTCCTTGTCTGTCAAGATAGCGTTTTTCTTTTGGTATCCGGCTATAACGACTTCAATGCTTTCCTCGAAGTCACTCTGACTGGCGGCGTTTCTTCCTGCTCTTACAGCGCTCAGCGCCGCTTCATTAACAATGTTAGCAAGCTCTGCTCCGGAAGCTCCGGAAGCCATTCGGGCAATCTTGAGGTAATCTATCCCCTGCTCCGTTTTTATTTTTGCGGCATGAACCTTGAGAATTTCTTCTCTTCCTTTAAGGTCGGGAAGCTCAACCGGAACTCTCCTGTCAAATCTTCCGGGACGTGTAAGCGCCGGATCAAGTGATTCAGGTCTGTTTGTCGCGGCGAGTATTATTACACCGGTATTTCCCTCAAAGCCGTCCATTTCGGTTAAAAGCTGATTGAGTGTCTGTTCACGTTCGTCGTTTCCGCTGAACTTTCCGTCTCGCTTTTTACCGATTGCGTCTATCTCGTCGATAAACACAATACAGGGCGCTTTTTCTTTTGCCTGCTTAAAAAGATCACGTACTTTTGACGCGCCCATTCCGACAAACATCTCGACAAATTCAGATCCCGACATTGAGAAAAACGGCACATTTGACTCTCCGGCAACTGCTTTTGCAAGCATGGTCTTACCTGTACCGGGAGGTCCGACAAGAAGTATGCCTTTTGGCATTGACGCACCTATCTGCTTATATTTATTCGGATTATGGAGATAGTCCACGATTTCTTTAAGGCTGTCCTTTGCCTCGTCCTCGCCGGCGACATCAGAGAATTTTATTCCTTCCGTTGACTGGACATAGATTTTTGCATTACTCTTGCCCATGCCAAACATCATAGCGTTATCCCCGCCTACCTTATCCATCATCTTTTTGGACATAAAGCGGCCTATGAGCACAAATATAAGTATCGGAATCATCCATGAAAAAATAAAGCTGACAAAAGGTGACACTTCTTCGACAATATCCGATGAGAACTTTGCACCCGAATCATAGAGACGGTTGGTCATATCCGGATCATCCATTATACCGGTCTTATAAATGTTCTTCTCCTCTGTATCAGTAAAAAGTATTTGGTTCTGCTGAACTTCTACCTTTCCGATCTCTTTATTTAACGTCATATCCATGAATTCGTCATAGCTGACTTCTTTAATCCGGCTTTTTTCAATTCCCGGCATTACAAAGAAATTAAAAATCAGCATAACAGCAAGAATTATGACGTAATAAGATATAATCGGCTTCTTCGGTGCTTTAACCTCTTTCACGCGTCCACTTCCTTTTATGTTTTATTATTTCCTGAACAACACCTTTTCATTTTTATTTACAACAATACCGAGCAAATATCCAAATATTCCGCACGATATTATTTCACCAACTGCTACTGTTAACACCAAAAACCACAGCGCGTCCGGTGCTCCGTATGCGTATCTTAACACAAACGGGACAATCACCGCATTTGACACTATCGGGCACAAGAGTGCAATCACTCGGTTTTTCCTTAGGAAATACACTCCGACTACACCTATAAGCGACGCAACTGTTCCAAAAATAACGTCCCATACGACGCATCCTGTAAGCAGATTCGCAAGCAGGCACCCGACAGTAACTCCCGGTACGGCGGCAGATGTAAAGCAGGCAAGCACGTTGAGAGCTTCGGAAATTCTCACCTGAATGACTCCGCTTGCCAATCCCAGGAGATTTGCAATCTCTGTAAGCACTACATACAAAGCGGCGATGATAGCAGCTTGTATTAACCATGTTGTTCCTTTTTGTTTCATTTCTTTTTCTCCTTTAGTTTTGTTTTAAGTGAGGAAGGTTTCGAACTCACCGATTAATATTTTACATCTTTTAAATGTTTATTTCATGTGCGTTATGTGAAAAAATATTCATATTCGGCATTTTTTCACATAACAAAAGCCCGTGCACCAGGATTACGTACACGAGCTCAGGCTTAAATCACATTATATCTATTATTTCGTTTTATTATTTCGTTTGCCGTAAAAATTACATGCCCAGCATAGCCGCGCCTATGATTCCGGCGTCGTTTCCAAGCGTTGCTATACGGATTTCGGTTTTCTTTGTGCTGTTTCTCGAATACTGCTCTTTATCAACTACATCCATGAGCGGATCTGTGAGGTAATGCTTTTCATTGCAAATTCCTCCGCCTATTACAAGCACTTCCGGCTGGAAAATGTTTATTATATTAACTATACCCATTGCAAGGTAGTAAATATACTTATCAACGACTTCTTTAGCCGCCTTGTCGCCCTTTCTCATAGCGTCAAAAGCGGTTCTTCCGCTTACCTTTCCGTCATGTGCTACCATCTCATGCATAATAGTATCTTTGGTTTCAGCAAGCTTTACCTTTGTCATATTTATAAGACCGGTTGCAGAGCTGTAAGCTTCCCAACAACCTTTTCTTCCGCAGGAGCACGGCAGTCCGTCTACTTCTATTACCATATGTCCAAGCTCTGCGCCTGCATAGTTAAATCCGCTGTATATTTTATTATCTATTATGATTCCCCCGCCAAGACCTGTTCCGAGAGTTATCATAACGGAATTCGCGTATCCCTTTGCAGCGCCGCATGCCGCTTCACCTTTTGCGGCTGCGTTAGCGTCGTTTTCTATAAGTACTTTCTTTACTCCGAGAAACTCTTTTAACTTATCGGCAAGAGGGTAATTGAGGAATCTCAAGTTATTTGCGTACACGACTATTCCGTTGTCATGGTCGGCAGTACCGGGCGTAGCAACGCCTGCATACTCAACATCGTCTACCGTTATGCCCTGCTCATCAATAAGCTTCCTGCAAAGTCCTGCCATATCCTTGATTACTTCATCTGCTTCGCGTTCAGCGCCGGTGGGAATGCTTGCCTTTCTTAACAAATTTCCCTTTTCATCTACAATACCTGCGGCAATATTTGTTCCGCCGAGGTCAACCCCGATATAATACATATAAATTCTGCTCCTTTTTCTTTATCTTTAATTTGTGTGTTTATCTTATGTGCGTTTATCTTAACGAGTCGTCAAACTGCCCCATTAACTTTTTGTTAAATTCGACCGCAGTATTATACCCCATCTTCTTTTGACGGTTATTCATTGCTGCAATTTCTATTATAACCGCAAGGTTTCTGCCGGGCTTTACGGGAACTGTAACCGACGGCACGTCAATACCCATTATATTTGTATATTCGGTATCAAGTCCGACACGTTCATAAAACTTTCCCTGCTGCCAAGGCTCCAAGTTTATTATAAGGTCGATTTTTTCGGTAAGCTTTACTGCTCCCATACCGAAAATTCTGCGGACGTCAACTATTCCTATGCCTCTGAGCTCAACGTAATGGCGTATCAGCTCCGGAGCGGCGCCGACAAGAGTTTTTGCCGACACTTTTTTTATCTCAACCGCGTCATCGGCAATAAGACGGTGACCTCTTTTTACAAGCTCAATCGCTGTTTCGCTTTTTCCGATACCGCTGTCGCCAAGCATCAGTATACCTTCACCGTAGCACTCCACAAAAACGCCGTGGCGAGTCATTCGCTCTGCAAGGCTTACGCACAGCGAGGCAATAAGGCTGCCCATGAAATTGGAAGTTGTATCAGTTGTACGCAAAACCGGGGTATTATACTTCTTCGCCGTTTCATAAAACTCATCGAAAACCTCAAGTCCCGATGTTATCACAAGGCATACAATATGCTTACTCAAAAGTCCTTCGATCGCTTCAAGTCTTTTTTGTGGTGAGAGATTCAAAAGATAGTGATACTCTACTTTTCCGACTATCTGTATACGAAGCGGATCAAAATGATCAAAGAAACCGGTCAACTGAAGTCCGGGACGGTTTACTTCCTTTTTTTCTATAACGATACTGTCGATATTATCAGGCGTAAATATCTTCTCAAGTGCGAATTCGTCGATTATAGAATTTAAAGAAACGGTATAAGTTTCTGACATCTGCACGCTCCCTTTCCAACACATTTCATGCGTTCTGTTTTATCGGGATTATTATACACTTTTAAAGGCGCCATTGTCAAGAAGCAACTTTCAAAACGTATGGCTATTTTAGTGAGAACTGCTCTCGAAACATGTCAAAAAAGCTGCGCTCCTGTGTTACCTGATCTTCTGTTATTTCATATGTATTGCTGGAGCCAAGCTCAACAAAGTCTGTTGTGACCTGAGTGACAACCACTGTATCTCCCTTATCCAGATCTACATTTCCCACTGAAACACAGCTGTCATTGATATAATCGGTGTCCTTTTTATTTCCGTTTATATACACCCTGCTGTATTCATTAAAATTACTTCCGTACACAAACAAACTGTTTCCGACTATTTCCACGTTATCTATAATAATATCGCTATAGCCGAATTTCATGTTCTTTGGCTCATACAGTGCCTGTCCTTCGGATATTTTCTTTTCTCCGTACAGCAAGTCATACTGGAGCAGATGAAGCTCGGTAGAGTAATCGACATTATTATCAGAATACCGCTGATGCAGCTTATTCACGTATCCGCTCTCTATACCGAACATATCCATTACATACGAGGAGAGTTCAAAAGAATTCAAATCCTTTGTCTTTTTTTCGCCCATATAGAAGTTAGACCAAATAACATACTGTGTTTGGTATAAAGTTCCGTCCGTTATATTCCAGTTCTCGAGTGTAAACGACGGGAGGTGATCTCCAAACATTACAAGTACCGTCGGTTCTTCGCTGTTCGATATTGTACTGATAAGTGAACCGATAAAAGTGTCAACTTCGTGAACCTGGTTTATCCAGTAATCGACGCCCGGCTTTTCGGTATCGTCCTCATTGCCGGTTACGGTTATTTGAGGCGGATTATTGGTACCGTACAAAAGCTCATACTCTTCCATGGTTGTCGGATACTTACCATGTGCCTGGACTGATATGGCGTATACAAAATCAACCTGATCGGGAGTAGATGCCATAACTCCTGTTATTTCATCTACAAGCATAGCATCTCTCGCCCAGCCGAGTTTATTGATACGAATATTTTTCATGTGTTCAAGAGGCGTATACGTATCAAATCCGAGGTTTGGAAAAACAATATGTCTGTCGTAAAAAGACCCCGTATGATTATGCATAGCGTTAGTTGTATATCCGTACTCTGCAACGTCATACGCAATTGATTCGCAAGTATTATTCTGCAAAATGGACAAATAAGGGTATTCCGCAATACCGAAGAAATCTATATCCATTCCTGTCAGAACTTCAAACTCTGTGTTAGCCGTTCCTGCTCCTATCGATGGTACAGTTAGCTTTCCGGACGAGTAGTTTTCTACCAGGCTTCTGAATACAGGTACAGGATCCGAACTAAATTCCAGGCCTTCAATATTCATAGGATCATAAAAGGATTCAAGCTGGAGAAAAATAATGTTTGGTTTTTCTTTTGTTGCGGGAACGGTTTCGGAATTCTCCTGTGCGTTGCTGTCATCCGGATTGTCCTGACCTTCCTCAAGCTGGACTTTAAGCGTATGTACCGACTCGTCTGTATAGTTTTCCGGTTCATCTATCCCCCTATCCACAACAGAACATATAAACGAGAATGCAAACCCATATTCCTTGTATGCGCTCGGAAGATCGGAAAAATGAGAACCTATTACGCTTACACAGTAAAGAAGTGTTGTAATTGTAGTAACCGACAATATAACTGCAAAAGTCGGGACAGAAAAACGCATATTTCGCTCTGATTTTTTCCCTTTTACAAAAGCTAAGATCAGAAGAGTAATTGCGAAAATTATAAGTAATGCTACGAGAATTTGCTCAAGCAGGTTGAGATATATTTTTATTATTCCAAACGCTGATTTAATAATTCTGAAGTCGCTGGCGTTTAAAGGAGTGTTTCTGGATTGAAGAACAACAAAGTTTGTAATAGCAAGAGTCAGCCAAAATACGCAGCCTACTATCAGGTAAAAAAATCTTCGCTTTAACAGAAGCATTATGCTGAATACGCAAAATATAATAAGGGCATTATATATAAATGCAATCGGTCTGGTGAAAATTGAAGCAAGCCCTGTCAACAAATTCTTATTCAAACTTGCCTCAAGAAACCAATTCAGTATTACAGACAACACACCTAAAAAGATCAACAGCCTTTTTTCACCCGACAAAATTGAGTACAAGCTATCCAAAATGTCATGAAAAAAGCCGGTTGCCCCTGTAATTACCTTTTTAAAAAAACCATTTGATCCTTTTTTATCAACAATTTTTTCCGCCATTGTAACCACCCAATTAATTATGCTTTCAAAACAAGCTGAAAAAAATCAAAAGCACAAGGTCGCCCTTGTGCTAAAATAGAGTTTACCTTTTCTTCAGTATTCCTTATTCCGGCTGTACTTCCGAATTGCTGTCATTGGCTGTGCTTTCAGTTGTTTCATCGCCAGCTGCCGCATCATTTTCAACAGCCGCGTCTCCGTCAACTTCTTCTCCCTGTGCGTCAGCTTCATTTGTATCAGCTGCGTCTGCTGAATCGGTGTTTTCTTCATTTACATCGCTGTTATCAGCAGTTTCGTTTGTGTCGGCTGTTTCATTTTCTGTGCCGGCATTATTTTCATCTGCCTGATTTGCGTCAGTTTCTGTTCCATCAGTCTCAGTTCCATCAGTTTCTGTTCCGTCTGTCACTGCTCCGCCGTTTTCGGTTCCGTCAGTGCTTCCGTCTTCAGTTTCAGTGTTGAGCTGATCTCCGTACTGCTGTTCAAGGAGAGTTTCGGTGCTCGGCTGGATTACATAAAGTACAAGAACGAGAAGTACGAACACAATAGTAACGACAGTTGTAAGTTTATTAAACAAAGCGTCAAGCGTTTTACCCTTCTGCTTGCCGAAAAACGTTTCAGCTCCGCCTGCGATTGAACCGGACAGCCTATGATTCTTACTGCTCTGCATCAAAACGGATATAATCAAAAATATACCCATTATAATTAACAATACTCCGATAACTGTTTCCATTTAAATTCCTCCGATGAGTTTTTAATTTTACAAACTACGTAACGACGTAATTATACCATACATTTTTTTAAAATACAATACTTTTTGTAAAAAAAGACATATATTTTTGTTTTCTGCATTTCTGTAGACTTTTTTATTACATTATGTTATAATTAGTTAACACAGGGTGCGTACTTTTTTGTTTCAAAGCAAAGGATGTATACAAATGCAAAATTCAAAACAATCTAAATTCAAAACCGTAAAAAAAATTGTAATAAACCCAAACAATACGGACAATTCACAAACGTATTACGGAATAAATCTGATTACCTCTTCAAAAATAAACACTGCGAATGCAAAACGTTTGCTTTCTCCGATTGAAGCTGAATACAGGCGTTCAAAGCTTCTTGTAGGCACTCATTCCGGAGCGTCTTCGATAAGAAAAATGAGGCGTCCGACACGTTCTCTTACGCTAAAAGCTGCTCCTGCTATTCCTACCGCTCCCAAAAATCCGGTTGAGATAAAGAAAAATTTATTTATAAATTCCGCAAAAAATCACTTTGCACTTCTCGACAAAACGGTGCTTTTCACAGCTGTTTTGCTCTCTTTTATCGGTGTAGCCGCCGTATACAGCGCATCTTTATCATATAACTCTGCCAGATACGTCGTAATTCAGCTTGGCGTAGCAATTTTCGGAATTATTGTAATGCTTACGATGTCACTTATTGATTACCGTCAGTTTTTGAAAAAATACAGAACGGTAATACTTATAAACGCAGCGCTTTTGCTTTTCACTTTCATTTTCGGAGAGGGCGTAACCGATCAGACCAACGCAAACTGGATAAATCTCGGATTTATTAAGATTCAACCGTCTGAATTTGCGAAAATCCTGTTTATTTATGCTTTTGCGGCGCATTTATATTTTGTACGTGACAGAATAAATAAAATATTTACCGCTTTGACTCTTTTTCTTCATGCGATGCTGATTATTCTTCTGACACTGCTTCAAAAGGACTTGGGCACGTTAACAGTTTTTCTGTTTATTTTTGTAGTCATGTCGTTCGCTGCAAATCTGAACATCTGGTATTTTATCTCCGGAGCTGCGGCGGCCGTTATTGCCTCACCGTTCATTTGGACAAAATTAAATTATTTCCAACAGCAAAGAATACTTGCTCCGTATGATCCGTCCGTCGATCCTACCGCTACCGGCATAAGGCATCAGGCAGTCAGGAGTATGACGGCGATCAGCCTTGGAGGAGTAAGCGGAAGCGGCTACACTAACGGTCAGGTCACTCAAGGAGATTTCTTTGCAAAGCATACTGATATGATATATTCGACGATTTGTGAGGAGTTTGGATTTATAGGCGGAATTTTTATTCTGATTCTTTACGCCTTTCTTATATACAGCATAATAAAGGTTGCGCTGTCGTGCGACAACCCGTTCGGTTGTTATATCTGCACAGGTATTGCGGCAATGTTTATAATACAAATCATTGAAAATATCGGCATGTGTTTGGGAATCATGCCGGTAATCGGAATAACGCTCCCCTTCCTCAGTTACGGCGGCTCATCGGCTTTGAGTACGTCGATAGCAATTGGAATGGTTCTGTCTGTCGGAACACACAAAGAGAGAAACTTTTTTAAATCCTGAGTACGCCGCCTAAACGCTTTTAATAACACAAAAAACAATATAACCCTTTTTTACTAAAAATCACCATACCAAATTAGTTGTGTATCTGTATAAAACATCCAAAATCACAAACAATATGATTACAGCGTTCAAGCTAACAAGTAACTATAAAGGAGTTTTATATATGAAAGCAACCGGTATTGTAAGAAGAATAGACTATTATGTTATAATAGGACAAAAGGTAAAACCCCTTGTATAACGCGGTGTTTCGCTGATTTTGTCCACAATCACAGACCAAATTTATATAAGGTTTTAGCCTTTAGTACATATGTAGGGAGGCTGAAAAAATCTTGGCTCTACAGCCACTCGAAAACAAACGAACTTGTCAAGTAAGTAGACACAAAAAAGTACAATTTTTTTAGGGGGAGCAGGCTATTTTGTCTGCTCCCAATATAAAGCTTC
>QAKH01000078.1 GCA_003343885.1 Clostridiales bacterium
ATTGTTTTTCCTCCGCTTTTTCTAAAAAAGCGGACGGGGTTTGGGGCAGAGCCCCATAAATCCCTCGTAGAGCTTGCTGGTCCCTGGTCCGCGAGTATTGCAGCGGTGCTTCGCCGCAAAGCCGTGGGCGATTTTTCCTTTAATATGTTCGTTTATCGCTTCTCTTAACTGCCTGCAAAAACCATCATACCTTGGATATTCGGAAAAGGTAACGTTTTCTCCTGCCGTACTGTCTATCAGGTCTATCACATATTCACGGCTTGTAAGAGAGGCAAGCAGCTCAAACGCTCTCAAGTCGTACAGTGCCTGCGTAAAGCCTTTCATGTGCAAAGACTCGTACGCCGTTCCGTCCGGCGCCGGATATACCGAGAAAGTATCTCCGGCAGGTACCCATCCGCCGCCGTCGTTGCACTTGTAAGGATCAAGCTTAGCCTTTGAGAACTGGGTATAGTAAAAATTATATCCCCAATGCAGAAATCCACGTATGTCAAACTTAAAAAGCTGTGCACCAATAACACGGGTACGGTTCATTGACATTGCGATAAAGCGGTTAGCTACTTTTTCACTCTGTCCGCAGCAGTAGTAACACCATAAATCCTTTACACCGTTTTGTATAAACGGCTCAATGTGGTCGGTTGCTACAATAGGATGCTTCACAGCACCGCTTTCGTAAAACTCGAAATTTGACAGCGCGTCGGCACACATACAGCCGTCAAGGCTCTTTTCAAGACTTTCGCGCAGCTTTCCGTACCGTTCAAGATGTTCTTTTGACGGCTCGTCGGACAGGTGGAACATGGTTTTGTCAAGCAGTCCCTTTTCGGACATGTACTTCTTGAAGCTTTCCAAAAACTGTCTAATAAAATCAAGATATTCATCAGACAGCGAATCGGTTTCCCAACCGAATATTTTCTTGTAAACACCGTTTTCGTAAGCCATTACTTTGGGCGCATGAGCGGCTCCCCATTGGGTAACCAGGTGAGATACCTCATAATACTGCACAGAGCACCGGCGGCACATGTCAATCCATCTGTCAGCAAGCGTATAGTCAAAGCTGTAACGCGCTCCGTCCTTTGTAACTCCCACAAGCTGAACCGTCGGACGTTCTCCGCCTACCTCTGTGTCAAGCGGCGGCGTAAATACCGGCATTAACAGCATGTTGATGCCGTTTTTCACAGCGGTCTTTACAAAATTTTCTATTATGCGCCAGTGTTCTTCGCTGAATACCTCAACATTATAGTAAGAAGCAAGACAATCGCAGTGGAACCACTGGGTAAATATAAGCTTTTGCTCCGGAAGTACTGCAGGAATTACCTCAAGCTCAAGCGCTCTTTTCTCCTCTTTAAATTCTCCGTTTGCCGGACGTACACTCACTTCAATCGGGTATACTCCTTCCCGAAGACTCTCCGGAATTTCAGCCTCAATCCATACCGAAGCGGTCTTTCCGGCTTTTATCTTGAAAGCCGTATTTTTATCAAGCGGCGTTAAGAGGTCGGGATATATTCCCGGTTTTCCGCCGCGGAGATAGTCGGTGTCCTGTATATTTTCGTAAACCCCGAGTGTGACATTTACGCCGGAAATAAGATATGTTTTTACATAGTCGGCTATAGGTGAGTTTATAATTATATAAGCTTCGCTGTCGTCCATGCTTTCCGGTGCCGTTATGACTGCCTCAAAGGCGAAAACGTCATTTTTGAGAACCGTCGCACGGGATAATACGGCAAAATTATCAGCAGGCATATCTTCAAAACATTTGTATTCTGAGGAAACAAGACGAAAATCCAAACTGTTCATACGTAAGGCTCCTTAAAAATAAAGTTGTAGTTAGTTGCAGTTAGTTGCAGTTAGTTGCAGCAAGGAAATAAAGCAATGGGCAGTAACAGGTTCGTGAAAGTTATCAAAGTTCTTAAGGCAATGAAATCATCAAAGGTATTTCTTTACGATATTTTCCGCCTCTATGCGCTTTGAAAACATGTCACGGACAAGAGCGTACTGGTTTCTTGCGCGGTCAAGATTGTGGTTGGGGTACGCAGTTTTAAAGTACACGTCACCGTCGATATAGTCGGTGAGAAAACGTGTTCCGCACTCGTAGGTCATAAGAATTACGCTTGTGAAAATCAGTTCTTTTTCACGTTTTGTAAGAACAGCAGAAGCACTTGACAGGTATCCGGCGGTAAACGCCTCAAAAAGCTCAAGGTCAAAGTATATTTTGCTAAGGTCGGTACAGTCCTCGGCGCAGGAGGAAGCGCCGAAACGCATTGCGTCCCCGAAATCGTAAAGATAAGATCCGCTCATTACGGTATCAAGGTCGATAAGGCACAGTCCTTCTCCCGTTTGACTGTCGAACAGCACGTTATTTAACTTGGTGTCGTTGTGGCTTACTCTTAACGGAACCGTTCCGTCGTCAATCGCGTCGGTTACGGCGTGGGCGGTAGGCTCGAACGAGAGCGCGAATTCTGTTTCGGCGCTCACAAAACGAGCTCTTCCGGAGCGGTCTTGTTTAAGCGCTTTTTTAAAGTTTTCGAGTCTTTTGGGTGTGTTATGAAAGTCGGGGATAACCGTAAACAATTCCGACGCGTCAAAATCGCTTAAGAGATTCTGAAATTTTCCTATGGCTTTTGCGGCGTTGAAAAGTATGCCCGGAGTTTTTTGGTCGCTTACCGTGTAGGCGTTGTCGATAAATTTGTAAGCACGGTAAACTCCGTCTTCTCCCTCACACATGGATTCACCGTTTTTTGTCCGCAAAAATTCAATTGTTTGCCTTGACGGATCTTCTCCCATCGAGATGAGTTTATTTTTTATGTATTCGGTTACCTTGCAGGCATTGTCCATAACGCCGGCAGGGTTTGTAAAGACGTTGGTGTTCAGTTTCTGAACGACGTAGCTGTTTCCGATACGGTAGGTTGTGTTTATATGACCGTCTCCGAACTGTTTGGGCTCGCCGCTTATTCCGAATTGCTCCAGCACATTTTCCAGCATAAAAAAGTCCTCCAAAAAACGTAGTTCAAGCGCCGCCTCAGGCTGCGTCTAATACTCGGCGGCACCATCTCACCGAGCATTATAATATTTTTTTAAAACAAATTCAATATATTTTCAGATAATTTCAATATGTTTTCAGATATTCCGAAGCTTAATTTTGAAAAATATAAATAAAATATAGTAAAAAAGTTAAACGTTTCGGCGTAAACGTGTATGTTTTGGGCATACTCTTGACAAAAATCGAAAACGGTAGTATAATGCGCTCATAGGATAACACAAAGGCTTTGAATGGGACATGGAAACACCGCATGCAGAGATCGGCGTCAGCGGCTGAAAGCGCCGAACAAGGTTTTTCTACCGCCCGGGAGCTGTGCGGAGGCAGCAATCCGCACCGGATGAACCTCGTTAAGGGCAAATGAGATTGCGCAAAGGCGCTCCTGTGTCTTTTTGTGCAAATACGGGTGGAACCGCGTAGTTTTATCGCCCCGTATGCTTTTTTCGGCATACGGGGCGTTTTTATTTTTGCAGTTTAACTTGTGCTTTTGTGTTTAATGCCTTTTACGGTGTATAAAACCGAAAAAAACAACAAAATAATTCTGAAACCAAAACTGAAATTTAAAAACAAAATTACATCTGACGGAGGTCATATATCATGTTAAAATTTATTCTTAAAGACGAAAGCGTATTGGAAATGCCGGAAGGCTCAACATTCTTCCAGGTTGCCGAAAAGATAAGCGCAGGCCTTGCAAGAAACGCTCTTGCGGCAAAGCTTGACGGAAAAATTGTTGAAATGAGCGCCGAAGCTCAAAACGGAGGAAAAATCGAGTTTCTGACCTTTGACGACGAGGACGGCAGAAAGGTATACCGCCACACCGCTTCCCACGTTCTTGCCCAGGCTGTCAAGCGCCTTTTCCCTGACGCAAAGCTTGCCATAGGTCCCGCAATCGACGACGGTTTTTACTACGACATAGACACCGACCTTTCGGTTACACCGGAAGTGCTCGGCAAACTTGAAGCCGAGATGAAAAAAATCATCAAGGAGAACCTTGCCATAGAGAGAAAAGTTCTTTCACGTGAGGACGCAGTCAATTTCATGCAGGAAAAGAACGAGCCGTACAAAGTTGAGCTTATAAACGATCTTCCCGACGACAGCGTCGTTTCTTTCTACACTCAGGGCGAGTTTACCGACCTTTGTGCCGGACCGCACCTTGCTTCAACCGGAAAACTCAAGGCAGTAAAGCTTACCTCCTGCACCGGCGCATACTGGAGAGGCGACTCGTCAAAGAAGATGCTCAAGCGTATCTACGGAACGGCGTTCCCCAAGCAGAGCGAGCTTGACGAGCACCTTGCACGTATAGAAGAAGCAAAAAAGAGAGATCACAACAAGCTCGGACGTGAGCTTGAGCTGTTTACAACTGTTGATTATATCGGACAGGGACTTCCGATAATGCTTCCCAAGGGCGCAAAGATAATCCAGATACTTCAGAGATGGGTTGAGGACACCGAAGCGGCATGGGGATGGCAGCTTACAAAGACGCCGCTCATGGCGAAATCGGATCTGTACAAAATATCCGGTCACTGGGATCATTATAAGAGCGGAATGTTTGTAATAGGCGATGAGGAGGACGGCAAGGAATGTTTTGCGCTTCGTCCCATGACCTGCCCGTTCCAGTACCAGGCGTATTTGAACAGAGCGCGCTCCTACCGTGATTTGCCCATGCGTCTTGATGAAACGTCAACGCTTTTCCGCAACGAGGATTCGGGAGAGATGCACGGTCTTATCCGAGTAAGACAGTTTACCATTTCTGAAGGACACCTTATGTGTACTCCTGAGCAGCTTGAGGGAGAGTTCAAATCTTGTCTTGAGCTTGCAAACTACATGCTCGGCGTGCTTGGACTTGCCGAGGACGTGTCGTACAGATTTTCGCAGTGGGATCCTGACGACAAGGAAAAGTATATCGGTACGGACGAGCAGTGGGAAGAATCCCAGGGCGCCATGAAGAGAATACTTGACGATATCGGAATAGAGTACAAAATCGGCGTAGGCGAAGCGGCGTTCTACGGACCGAAGCTTGATATTCAGATTAAGAACGTGCATGGAAAAGAGGACACTCTTATAACCATACAGATTGACCAGATGCTTGCGGAAAAGTTCGGCATGGAGTATGTAGATAAGGACGGAACCAAAAAGAATCCGTATATTATCCACAGAACGTCAATCGGATGCTATGAGAGAACGCTTGCGCTTCTTATTGAGAAATATGCCGGAGCGTTCCCGACATGGCTTGCGCCTGTTCAGGTAAAGCTTCTTCCGATAAGCGACAATCAGCACGAGTACGCAAAGAACGTGTTTAGAAAGTTAACCGAAGCGGGATTGCGCTGTGAACTTGATGACCGCAACGAGAAAATCGGTTACAAGATACGTGAGGCGCAGCTTGAGAAAGTGCCGTATATGCTTGTTATAGGCGAAAAGGAAGCGGAGTCGGGAGCAGTTTCCGTGCGCTCACGCAAAGAAGGCGACATGGGCGCAAAATCGCTTGACGACTTCCTTGCTTCTATCCTTAAAGAGGTTGCCGACAAGGCAAGATAGTATTGTTTGGGTTATTTGGGGCTCTGCCCCAAGCCCCGTCCGCTTTGCGGCGAAGCGCCGCTGCAATACTCGCGGGCGAGCAATCAAAAATAACAAAATTATCTTCCGCGAAAACATGCCCGTTTTCGTGCCATAAATTC
>QAKH01000110.1 GCA_003343885.1 Clostridiales bacterium
CAACAAAAATAAATGCAGTAAAACTATACCGGTTAGAAAAAGATATAGACTTTGTATGCAGAAGGTATCATATTTCAAAAGCGTCGCTTATGCGTTGGAACAAAGCATATGACGGCACAAAGGAATCGTTGACACCAAAGTCGCACAGACCACATTCAGAGCACCCCAATGCCCACACAGAGCAAGAGTTAAAATGGATAAAGGACTATCATAGAAGAAATCCTGACATTTCAATTTGCGAGCTGTTCGGTAAACTACGAGAGGATAAGGCGTATTCGCGTCATCCCGGCTCTCTGTATAGAGTTTTTGTCCGTCTGGGCTTCAGAAAGAAAGTTGAATCCACAAAGAAAAAGAGCAAGCACAACGGTTATTACGATACACCTACAGAGCTGGGGGTAAAGTGGCAGCTTGATGTTAAATATGTTCCTGTAGCCTGCTATTCGGGTAAAGATGGGGAAAAATACTATCAATATACAATGCTTGAAGAAGCATCAAGAAAGCGGTTTATTTATCCTTACAAAGAACAAAGCGGCTTTTCCACCATAGATTTTGTGAAGCGTGCGATTACATATTTTGGTTACGCACCTACCACAATCCAAACAGATAATGGCGGTGAGTTTACGAATACCAAAAAGACAGATAGAGTGCATATTTTTGACAAATTCTGCCGTTATTACAATATAACACACAAACTCATACGCCCGAAAACACCTTGGCATAATGGCAAGGTGGAACGCAGTCACAGAAACGACCAAGAGCGTTTCTACAATTATTTGCGTTTTTATTCATATGAGGATCTACTCGTTCAAATGAAGCGTTACTTGTACCGCTCAAACCGTATTCCAATGTCGGTTTTGGGATGGAAATCACCTGAACAAAAACACAATGAACTCTTGTCGCTTTGAGGTGTCGACACTGCGTGTCGTCTCCGCTCGGTTTCGCTTCGCTACACCTCTCTTCGCCCCCACGCAGTGTATTTTAACTGTATTCTTTCTTTTTTATCTTTTTAGTCTCACATCATTGACAAATATACATTTTTTGATTGTAATTTTAATTTCCGGTTATTGACAAAACAGCTGCTAAATGATATAATATTTCTGTTAATTACAGCTTTGATAAACGTTAAGTTTTTTGCTGTAGTAGATGTTTGCGGGCGTGGCGGAATTGGCAGACGCGCCAGACTTAGGATCTGGTGGTATTACCGTGGGGGTTCAAGTCCCTTCGCCCGCACCAGCAACGGCGTACGCCGCTTTTGCTATTGATTTTTTATCCTCACAGATTGTGTCAGCGGCGAAGTTGTAATCAGTTTTGTACCTCTTTTATACACGTCCATCGGTGTGGATCTGTGTACCCAGCCGTGAGAAAATCTATGATAAAAATGATAAATATATAATATATAACGGGGCATTGGCGCAGCTGGGAGCGCGCCACACTGGCAGTGTGGAGGTCACGGGTTCAAGTCCCGTATGCTCCACCAGTGCATTGCCTTGGAACGTTTCAGCGTTCGAGGCTTTTTTGTTTATGTGTGTAATTTTATTACTTGTGTTTTGTCGGAAGATATTTTGATTCAGAAATTTGCCAAATTCTTAACGTTTGTTATTGCTTACGAATAAGCATAATAAACTCTTAATTAAACAGTACCATCTCTTGCTTAAATACAGGAGGAATAAAAATGAGTCATGTTATCAATGAAACTCTTTCGACCGAGATAAAGGGAAAATGTGAAGTTTTGGTTGCCGGCGGCGGTATTGCCGGAATAGCGGCGGCGCTTGCGGCGGCAAGAACGGGAGCCGGCGTTTTACTGCTCGAAAGAGAATATATTCTCGGCGGCCTTGGAACTGCCGGAATTGTTACCATATACCTGCCGCTTTGCGACGGAATGGGTAACCAGGTGTCCTTTGGAATTGCTGAGGAACTTTTAAGGTTATCGATACAGCACGGCGCCGAGGATAAATATCCTGCCGTTTGGCTTGACAAGCCCGAGGCTGACCAAAGCGAAAGAGCTAAAGTACGCTTTGAGGTGCAGTATAATCCTCATATGTTCGCCCTCTCAGCCGAAAAGCTCCTTGCTGAAACGGGCGTCCGTATCCTTTACGGAACAACCGCAGCAGCCGTACATACCGGGAACGGAAAAATTGACGCCGTTATAGTTGAAAACAAGAGCGGCAGATACGCGATAGCTGTGGAAAAAGCCGTCGTTGACTGTACGGGAGATGCGGATATCTGCGCCCTTTCAGGAGAAAAAACGGCGAACTTCGCCCAGGGCAATATCCTTGCCGCATGGCATTACTTCATCGCCTCCGGCTCGCTTAAGCTGCGTATGCTCGGAGCCTGCGACGTGCCGGACAAACAGAAAAACGGCACGGAAGCGCCTCCGCTTGTAAAGCGCCGATTCGGCGGGCTTGACGGACAGGAGCTCAGCGAAATGGTAATGCTTTCCCACGAAAGAATTTATAAGGATATCCTTGAATTTAAAAAGAAGGACCCGTCTCACGTTCCGGTAACGCTTCCTACTATCCCCCAGATAAGAATGACTCGCCGTATTGACGGAGAATACGTCATGGACGATACCGAAATGCATAAGGACTTTGCCGACTCTGTCGGAACATTTTCCGACTGGAGAAAGCGCGGACCTGTATATAAACTTCCGTTTTCCACTCTCCACGGAAGCCGTGTCAGAAACCTCATATGCGCAGGTCGCTGTATATCCGTTACCGACGCTATGTGGGATATTACAAGAGTTATTCCCGTTTGCGCCGTTTCAGGTCAGGCGGCAGGTACTGCGGCGGCAATGTTTGACGACTTTACAAACGCTGACGTAGAACTTCTCAGAAAAAAACTTGTTTCAGACGGAGTGAGAATATAAAAACGGATAAAACAAACTGACAATAAAAATGTCTTTTAAAAAAGCGAAAGGAAACGTTACTGTCATGGAGATTTTTACTACCGACGAAAGAAAAGCCGGATTAAAAGAAAAAATCGCAAAATGCGATGGTGAGTACGGATTTATCGGGTACTGCCTTAAATATGAGGCGCAAAAAGCGATCGGCTGTCCGCTTTACAGCGTGACGTATACTAAAAGCAGAGCCGCCTCCGGCAATCCTCACGACTATTACAGCGAAGCGCCGTACTGGTGGCCGAATCCGGAAAATCCTGACGGTCCCTTTATAAGGCGGGACGGCGAAATATATCCGGGACGTTTTGAAAAACATACGCTTGATATGAGCGAAATGGCAAAAGCCGTATATATATTGAGCTGTGCCGGATACTTTTTTGAGTCGCGCGAGTATACAGCAAAAGCGGAAGCTCTTCTTGATAACTGGTTCATAAACGCCGATACCGCAATGAATCCGAGCCTTGACTACGCCCAGGCAATATCAGGCGTTTCTCTCGGCAGAGGAATTGGTATCATCGACACCGCAGCCCTTATACTTGTCATATCCGCAATGGACTATTTTACCGCCGCCGGCGGAAGCAAGGAAACCACCGAAAGGCTTAAAGACTGGTTCGGAAAATACGTAACCTGGATGGATACGAGCAAGAACGGAAAAGACGAAAGGGATTATTTCAACAATCACGCTAACTGGTGGAACACCCAGGCGGCGTCTTTCAGTGCCTTTTCCGGAGATACGGCAATGGCGAAACGCTGTTTTGACCGGCTCATAAATAAAATAATTCCGGAACAGACAGGTCCCGACGGTGAGTTTATCGACGAACTTACAAGAACAAATTCACTCACCTACTGCCTGTATAATCTGGAAGCATGCATCGTTACGGCACAAGCCGCCGCAATGTACGGGATAGATTTGTATTCAGCCGAAACACTTGACGGCAAGGGCATACGCAAAAGCCTTGATTACATGTTTCCGTTTTATAAAAATCCCTATACATGGGAACATAAGCAGATTACCGGCAGAAATATAGCTCCGAGCGTGTCTTTCCAGCTCGCCGGAGAACGGCTTGACAAAAAGTACGCTTCTGCGCAAAAGCTTCGGAGCGCCGGCGTATATCCGCTTGCAAATCTCGGACATATCGGAGCACTTTGCTTTTTGGACGGGTACCAGAGCGATAAATGATCATCCGGCACCGGACAGGACAGAAGCAATGTTTTATAAATACCGGCGTATATGTTATGTATATGCGGCGTATAAACTTTTGAAAAGGAAAACTGTGGTGACAGATAAGGAGTTATAGTCATGTTTGAAAAGCAAGCGCAGTTTTTGCACGAAATCGTGTGGAAAAGATTTGTCAGAATGCCGTACGGACACGTACTCGACTACGCCGGAAAAAACGGTGAAAACGTGTACCCGGACGAAAAGATGTGCGCAGATTATTTTCCCAATCCGCAGTCCTGGTGGACGTGTATCGAAAACGGAGCGTTTTTCACCGGACTTTACGCCGGAATGCTTGCCGAAAAATATAAGAAAAATCCGGACGAAAAGACAAAAAGAGAACTTGAGATATTGACCGACGGACTGTTTTTGCTCGAAGATGTTTCAGACGTTGACGGATTTATCGCAAGAGGCGTCGGAACCGACGGCAAAAGTCATTATCCGCTAAGCTCGGAAGATCAGGTCGGTCCTTGGGTGTACGGACTCTGGAAAGTGTTTGACAGCGGTGCGATGAGCGAAGAATACAAGGAAAAAATAAAAACCCACCTGCGCCGGCAGATGAACGGGCTTATAGCCTCCGATTTTCTTATTCCGACCGAGTGGGATAAAAACGTGTGGGGCGGACTAAGGTCGGGAGATTTCCGTGCCTGCGCAAAGCTTCTCGGCTCGCTGTATACAGCGTATGCGGCAACAGGTGACAAAATTTTTCTTGAAAAATATAACTTTCTTGCTGCTGACAAACCTGACGGCTCGCTTACAAGAACCGAAATATGCTCTTTCGGATGCGCTCCGGATATGGTTAGAAACACAGGACTTATACAATTCTGGATTACCTGCTGTGCTCATCTGTTTTTGGGAGAGCTCGCACGGCTTGACAAGCAAAACACCGCCCTTTACTCTAAAGGACAGGAAAACAGCGCGGCGTCGTCTCTTAAATTTTTGGACGATTACAAAAAATTTGCCGAAACTCCGGCAAAAGATTTTGATATCGACTGGACAAAGCTTGACTTTATGTACCGCCGTGCCGAAAGTCCTCTTGACGGCATGAATCTTGCGCTTGAGCAGAACAGGTACTGGATGGAAAAACTTGTTCCGGCACGCCATGCTGAACACAACATACTCGGTAACATGCTTTTTGCCTGCGTCATGTGCCTGCATACCGAAAACGACAGCATAAAAAAAGCGGCAGCCAAAAAGCTTGCCGAAATGCTTGAAACAGTGGATTTTGAAAAACTCAACCTCAGCTATGCGTTTGTTGCCGAGTGCGCCTGCATCGCGCTTATGTAAATATGGTGAAAAAGGCTGACGGATAAAGTCCTGACGCCGAAAAAAGAAACAAAACACATACACATACATTATATACAATCACGCCTACAACCATAACTAAATCACAACTATAATTATAACTATAATTATAACACTCATATATACAATCATACACAATGGATTACGATTACAAAATTATAAAAAGCGACCGCAAGACGCTTGAAATACAGGTTAAAAAGGATTTAGTCGTAGTTTTCCGAGCTCCGAGATACTTAAGCGACAGGGAAATTATGAAATTCGCAAAACAAAAGGAAGCCTGGATACAAAAGCATTTGGAGCTTATGAAACGCCGTAATGAATCTAATAGGGCTTCTGATGAGGCTTCCGAACCGGAAAATAAATATACGCCGGAGGAGCTTGAAAACATGAAGCGTTATATAAAGAATTTGATTAACGAGCGTGCGGCAAGCTTTGCCGCGGTTATGGGCGTTTCTTTCGGGAAAATTACCGTGCAGAGTCAAAAAACCCGCTGGGGATCCTGTTCCTCGGCGGGGAATTTGAATTTTAACTGCCTGCTCGCGCTTTGTCCGTCAGAGGTTATCGACTATGTTGTCGTGCATGAGCTGTGCCACCTGCGGCACATGAACCATTCACGCGCGTTTTGGAACGAAGTGGCAAAGTACCTTCCCGGATACGCCGAACAAAAAGACTGGCTGAAGCGGCATCAGTCTGAGATTATGCGAAAATTGGGGTGACGGTTTTATCATGTGGATTGCTTTTGCGTTTTTGTCGGCGTTTTTTGCCGGAATAACCTCTATTCTTGCAAAATGCGGCATAAAAAAGACCGATTCAAATGTTGCTACGGCGATACGTACCGTGGTGGTTTTGATTTTTTCATGGATAATGGTTTTTATTGTCGGTTCACAGGATACTATTTCGCAAATCGGCTTAAAGGCGCTTGTTTTTTTAATACTGTCAGGGTTAGCGACAGGCGCTTCCTGGCTGTGCTACTTTCATGCGCTGCAAAAAGGAGATATAAACAAGGTTGTTCCGATAGACAAATCAAGTACTATACTTACTATCATACTTGCTCTTATTTTTCTCGGAGAGGGTATTACCCCGCTTAAGGGAGCGGCGGTCGTGATGATAGGCGCAGGTACATTTCTTATGATCAAGAAGAAAAAGGCGGTGCCGGAACCGGAGAAGAAAAAAGGAAGCTGGCTTATTTACGCCGTTCTTTCGGCTTTTTTCGCCGCGGTTACGTCAATTCTCGGGAAAATCGGAATAGACGGTGTGGAATCCAACCTCGGAACGGCAATACGTACTTGCGTTGTGCTTATTATGGCATGGATAGTGGTTTTCGCTTCCGGAAAACGGTCGGAGGTTTTGAGTGTTCCTAAAAAGGAACTGACCTACATATGCTTGTCAGGACTTGCAACGGGCGCTTCCTGGCTATGCTATTACAAGGCACTCAAAGACGGGCTTGCAAGTGTGGTCGTTCCGATAGATAAGCTCAGCATACTTGTTACCGTTGCGTTTTCATACGTGGTCTTTGGAGAAAAGCTCGATAAAAAATCGTTTGCCGGACTTGTTCTCATAGTTTTCGGAACGCTTGTCATGATAGCGGCAGGATGATATTGAGTGAATTTTATTTTGCTTTACTTGATGTTTTGCTGTTGGGTTAATTAAAATTTCTTCCTTAAAAAGTACCTTTGAAAAATCCAAATAAATTCTTTAGCCTGACTAACAAGACAGGTATCAAGTCCTTTTCTCTCCTTTTCTCCGACGGCGAAGCGCCGCTGCAATTTACGCCGGGCGGCACTTTGCCGCCCGCACTTTTTTCGCTCGCACGAAAAAGGTGCCAAAAAAGTACGCAGAGGATGTGCGCACCTTCCGGGCTCCCATGGGGGTGGGACACGATATGTACTTTTTTCGCTTGTACGAAAAAAGTACCAAAAAAGTAC
>QAKH01000068.1 GCA_003343885.1 Clostridiales bacterium
CCGGCGCCGATGTTGGATTTCTCCGTTCGGGCTTCGCCCTCTCTCCGCAATCCAACATCATTCTACGCTAATCGTTACTTTTCTGTGAATTATTGCAGGTTGCTATTGCAATTTGCGAATTTATTAGTTTAAATAATAATATAACAAGGGTAATAATTCAAAATTAATACATCCGTTTGAGCATATATTTTTATATTTTGGAGATAAACTTTAATTGTGGATAAGTTGCGTGTATTATGTTAGGTAAACTGATAGCAACATCATGCGTTGAACACTTTTTAGGATATGTGCCTCGTACACGGACAGAGTTGCCGTGATTGTCGTTATCTGTACACTTTGCAGTGTTATGCGGTTACGTTTACCGGAGGTGAAATTTGTGAAAAAGATATTCATTATTACCGGAGCAGGCGGCTTTTTAGGAAACAATATTATAAGAAAACTGCAGCTTAATGAAGAAAACGAGATAAGAGCGCTGGTTTTGCCCGGTGAAAGTTTAAAATCACTTGAAGGACTAAGGTGCCGGATATTTTCCGGAGATGTCACAAAAAAACAGACGCTTACAGAAATTTTTGACACTCCAAAGGACGCTGACGTTTTTGTCATTCACTGCGCGGCACTTGTATATATAGGGTCCAGGTACAATGCAAAAGTCTATGATGTGAACGTAAACGGCACAAAAAATATTATAGATAAAGTTCTTGAGCGGCAGGCAAAGTTAGTGTACGTATGCAGTGTTCACGCAATACCTGAAAGCAATGATAACTCAACCGTGACAGAAATCTATGAATTTGATCCTGAAAGTGTAGAGGGACAGTACGCCAAAACAAAAGCGGAAACGGCAAATTATGTTTTGAAAACGGAACGGGAAAAGAATCTCAACGCATGTATCGTTTTTCCGTCGGGAATTATAGGCCCATATGACTTCGGGAACAGCCATACAACACAGCTCTTTATTGATTTTGCCAACGGTAGGCTAAAGGCGTGCGTAAAAGGCGGATATGATTTTGTAGATGTAAGAGATGTTGCCGATGGCGTGATTAACGCCTGCCTTGCCGGTAAAAAAGGCGAATGCTACATTCTCTCCAACAGATTTGTAAGTATAAAGGAATTACTTGATATGATAAGCGAGGTCAGAAACACAAAAAAGCTGACAACCATTCTTCCCATGTGGATAGCGAAGTTTACAGCTCCCTTGTCCGAGCTGTACTATTCCATATTAAAACAAACGCCCTTGTATACAAAGTATTCGTTGTACACTCTGAAACCATGTTGCTCGTTTTCAAATGAAAAAGCAAAAAGAGAGCTTGGATTTAATAACCGTGATTTAAGAGAAACGGTGAGAGATACTGTGCGGTGGCTGGAGGAAAACAATCGGATAAAAAAGTATGATCCAAGATAAAAAATTATGAGCCAATAATAATAAATTTACGAAACAGCGAAAAGCGGTCGTATCAAACGGCCGCGGTATAACTGAGAAGTAAGGCAAAAAAACAAAAGTACCTAAGTAAAAGAATTGAAAAAAGCAGCTCACGACAGGTAAAGTTTCGTGAGCTGTACTAATATATGTGCTGAACAGGAAAAATGCGCCCTAAACCTAAACATAGGCGCATGCTTTAGTTTGTGAAGGTGTGAAGCTGATAAAACAAATATCTGGGTTTGCGTGATAAAATAAATATCTTTTATCGGCGTTGGATATTTGGAATAAAGAGTAAAACATTTTATTCTCTGTATGGACAAATAACAAATTGATACTCGTGCATATTTTTGTGATATCCAAAACAGGGGATTTTTGAATGATACATATATAGGAGTTAACCTCATAATTTGTCCAATATCAATCTGTGTAAACGAAACTGCGCACCCACATTTCGTGAGTGCGCAGTTTTATTCAATTTTAAGCCATTGGAGCGGATAACGGGAATCGAACCCGCCTTCTCAGCTTGGGAAGCTGATGTTCTACCGATGAACTATATCCGCAAAGAAATATTACAGAGGATAAAAAGGGCATAAAAACAAAAAATCGCGCCTACTGCACATAGCGCGATTACTGCGGATAAAAACCGCTGGGGTGAGATATCGGGCTCGAACCGACGGCCTTCAGGGCCACAACCTGACGCTCTAACCAACTGAGCTAATCCCACCATATATAATTTGTACCCGGGCGGCGAGAAAATCAGGACAACCCCTTGCAGCATTCGTATATAAAACCTACAAATCTGTCAATGCTGCATATGGCGTGCCTGGAGGGACTCGAACCCCCGACCTACTGCTTAGAAGGCAGTTGCTCTATCCAGCTGAGCTACAGGCACATATCGGACATGCAGCCCGCCTCCCTATGTGTAGGAAAAACAGACAGCTCTGCGGCACAGCGCCGTGCACTTATGGAGCGGGTGAAGGGAATCGAACCCTCACGACCAGCTTGGAAGGCTGGGATTCTACCATTGAACTACACCCGCATACTGTACTTTACCAACCGGCGCTCATATATAGTAGCATACTTTCTATAATTTGTCAAGGTCTTTTTGAAAAAATATTTATTTTAATCCAAAGAATTTCTAAAAGCCGCAAAACAAGTCGTGCGGAAACTTGCAGAGAAAAATTAAAGTTTTGGTGATTGTCAAGCCCCTTTCTTCAAAAAGGGGCTTGACCGAGTTTTTTTGATAGGCTCGAACTTGTTAAGGAAACCTGCAGAGGATACACATGACCGTAACAGAAATATTTTTCCTTATAAGTTATCTGAGAAATTCAAGCTTCTTGTAATCGCCGATATTTTCTTTTTCCTGCCAGAGAACAACAAGCTTTCCGGTAACGCCGGAAACGGTGTAGCAGCCGCGTTTTTCGTCGTATTCAGCTTTTACGTTCGGTCCTCTGTGCGGAGCAACCTCCCAGGTAGGTCCGCCGAGAGCGTATACCTGCATGAAGGCTTTTCCGCCCTTGCTCGGATAGAATGTTACGGTTGCGTCCTTGAGTCCGGTAATGTCAATACGTTCGTCGGTATTGATATGTGTTGCCGGATTATCTTTTTTGACGGAAACCTTAGTTCTGTCCTTCTGCTTTATGAACACACGGCAGTCGGTGTGCATCCAGCGTGCAGTCGGATAAGTTCCCATGTCATTCTCAACAAAGAACTCGCAGTTGTCGGGAGCCGGTGCGCCGTCGGGAGTGGACATGTTGAGCTTTATTGTCGCGTCCTTTGAGAACATGTTGAAATATACTGCTCCGCGGCAGCGTGAGAACATGAGAAGAGGGAGCTTGTCATCAACGTCGTAGCATTCAAACGTCATAGGATATCCAAGCTTCTGCATTGCTGCTCTTAAAAGTGCCGACGGAACAAAGTTATCGCTCATCTTGCGAAGCGCAGGGAGGTGTCCGTCTGACTCTCTCTTGTGCGGGAATGAACCTCTTATCCAAACGGTACCAGCTCCTGCAGAAGCGTTGTAAGTAACGTATGTACGGGAAACGCCGCCTGTCGATACGGTTGCAAGAACCTCGGTTGTTCCTGCGGTAATCTCACTTATTCCGCCGCCGGAAACCAAAGCGTCATGAACAAGAACGTCTGAATATGAACCGACCTCCGCCTTGTCGAGCCTGAGGCAGTTGTCAATATTCATTTCGCCTTCTATCTCGGTATCAGCTAATTTTACGCCGATAAGATCGAGAATTCTTTGGGAAGCATAGCGTGCGCTTCCGAAAAGTATAAGCCTTGCTCCGGCGTCAAGCGCGTCAAATATTGCGCTTTCAAGTGCGCTTCCGGCTTCCGGAACAGGCGTTACAAGTATCGTGCCGGTAAGCTTTGACTTGTCGGCGGATATGAAGTTTGCGTCCGAAATAACCGTATTTACCGGGAAACCGTAGTCAATGGCGCTTTCCATGAACCAGTCGTCCATGAATATACGCTGCATGTTTCCGTCCTTAAGTCCAATCTTGCAGTAAGCGTCGAAAGGATATATCCATGTAACAAGTCCTGCTTCGTCAGGGAAATCGTTGAATGCCGTGAGCACGTGAGGAGTCATCTCGTTTGCGCCGCGGGCAGGGATACGTCCGAACGAGTCGTCGGCGGTGAGAAAATCTACGGCGTACGGGTGGGTTACCTCGCATTTTTCGTCAAGACGTGTAATCGAAAGCGGCAGATAGATATCGTGAGGACTTCTGTCGTAACGGTCAAACCACGGTGAGTTGAGCCACCAAGGATCGTGTGAATAGTATCTGAAGCTGTAACCGTTTTTGGGGATTACCGCAATGTGTGACATAAAGCCTGAAAGCTCAAGTCCGAAACGGTAGTCCATTGCCGCCCAGGGAGAGTTCGGAGGAGCTACGATGTTCTGATTGTAAATCTCGTCGATAGGACAGCCGTGAGCGGCGATGTCCATACCGGCAGAAAGGTTGCTTCCTCTGGTTTCAATAAGAGTGTCGCCGATTTCAGCGTTGAAGTATTTCCAGAATTCGGAAATGGCGTCACGGATTTTTGCGGCGTTGGTAAAGTCGAATTTCTCTCCGTCAAACATTTCGCCTTTCCAGTCCCAGGAAGAAAGAGAAAATCCGAAGCCGTTTGAAAGCCACAGATAGTCAAATCCGACAGCCTCTTTCATTGCCATAAACTGACGTCCCAAAAATTCTCCGATGTGCGTTCCTTCGGGAATTCCGTCAGGATAAGCGGCATACGCCTTATCTTCGGCGTGAAGCCGAGCGGCGCAGTGCAGCCACTGGTTCTTGCCCATGATGTTGCCCTTTGCTATTTCAGGGTGACGCTCGTACTTGAAAGCCGAATAAGCGAATTCCGGACCGGGATCAAAGGTCTCTCCGACCTTTACGTCAAGACCTGTCATTTCCTTGCCTACTCTTTTAAGACCTTCTATAATGTTTTTGAGGTCCCTGTACGTCATGTCCGGGGGATTTTCCATGTAGTGAATAGGCAGCTGGTGGAGAGAGGTCGCTTTTTTCGCTTCTTCTCCCTTTAACGAACGGTCCCAGTTGCCAATACCTATGTATTTGCACCACTCAAAGGAGTCGTCGAGGTTTCCGGTGAATTCGAGTATCTCGCTTCCGTCGCTGGTCCAGAGAAGTACCGAACAGCCGGAGGCGTACTTGAACAGCGCACTCCATTTTCCGAAATATTCACGGCATACTTTTTCAATACCTTCGGGTGACTTGTCGTAGCCGAACGGCTTGAGGCTTAACTCAAGACACACACGTCCGGCGTCGGTTGTAGGTTTGTATTCGTAGTTGAACATAACCGTCTGCTTCCTTTCGGTTTATTTTTTGATCGCAGCTTTGTATCGTGCCAAGATCTATTTATATTTTTATGTTTTGTTTGTTTTAGTGTTTTATTTCAGTCGGATTATTGAAATTAAGTCCGATGCGTAAAATTAAGTCAGATGCATAAAAAGCTTATTTCTCAAGCGGTTTTTTAAGTTCTATGCCTGCCATCTTTGCGAAAATCTCTATTTCCTTTGTGTGATCTCCCACTCCTAAAGCGAGATGGTGGGTAGGACCGGCAGAGCACCACTTTTCAACAAATTCAGTTGCGCTTACCGAGAAATGGCACTTTGTATTTGTGTTTCCGGTCTGAGGAATGGCGCCCGGCATTGATTCGCCGACTGCTTCGATAAGCTTCATGCTGCCGTCCTTGCCGACAGAACAGGAAAGGAGCGAAATGGGCCCGGTCTTGAGGTTGAATTCAACGGATACTCCGGCGCCGCTCTTGCCGTGGAACTTTTTGAGTTTGCGCAAGATCGGCTTTGAGTTGCTTATGTTTATGTTGTGCGGACCGTCGTGTCCGATAAGAACTACGTCGTCGCATATATCAAACGGATGAAGCTCGGCAAACGAGCCGCCGCCGCCCACACGGTTCATTATCATCATAGCCGCCGCCGTCTTGAGATCCGCTTCTCCGGCAAGCGGAATACCTCTGCTTGTTAAAAGAGAGTTTCCAATAATAAGGTTTGCGGCGATATTCTCGTACAGGTTGCCGTTTTCGCCCTTGTAGAAGTAAGCAAGCGCGGACAGACCGTTGTTTTCAACAAGCTTGTCAAGAGCAACCGAGTTTCTTGCCGCCCAAGCAAGGTCCTCGTCGTGAACATAGTCGGTAAGAGGATCGTTTGAAGGCTCACGAATGTCAAATATACTCTTTATATCGTCAATTCTTGATTTTACTTCAGCATCGGTCGCGGAATTCACGTATTCGGCAAGCTCGCACATCTCAAGCATTTTTACGTGACAGCCGAAAGTGCGCGCGAAGGCGGTCGGATCGGTGTTCATGTCGTACATTCCGTCGTAGGTGTGTCCGAGATAACCGAACTTTGCGTATTTGAAAGCGCTGAGAGCGCATATGGCTCTTTCAAACTCTCCGACTCTTTTCTTTATTCGCTCGGTGCTTGTCTGCGCCTCAACAAGGAAGAACGGCATCTGTGCGCCGAGACGCTCGTAAACGCCGGCAAATTCCGGCATGGAGCATATGTCGTCGTTGCAAAGCTGCATGTAGGTGGTTGTCTTTGAGCAGTCGAGCCTGTCAAGCGGCTGGATTCCGACAAGTATCTGCGGAATTTTGAGGTATTTTGCGAACGGGAAAGCAACAGCCGAGGTTATGTAGGTGGACATCATGATGAAAAGTGCGTCGAGATCTTCTGCCAGAGCCTTTTTAACGCATATCATCGAGCTGTCAATGTCGTCGGCAAAGCCGAGATCGATAAGGTCGACATCGGAGGAAAAATATTTTTTGAAGTCCTCCTGCTTTTTCATAAGCTCTTCTTTGAGCCCGTCAAACTGAGGCCAGTATATAAAATGGCCCATGCCTATAATGCCGATTCTCGGTTTTCTTGTGTGTACCATATCTTTTTTCCTTTCTGAAAAGACACCGGTAAGCTCACGGCGCCGTTTGTCTTAATATTACAACCGCAAAGCGTTTTTGTAAATAGATTAACCGACCAAAACAGGACAAATCGACCATGTTTTTTGATATTTTTATCCGTCTTTCCGGACAAAAGCGGAAAAAGCTTGCAGTTTTGCTGTTGACATAAGCATTTGTTTGGGGTAAAATTAAAAAAACGGGAGGCGGGAGCCGTGAGCAAGAATCTGAAAATAGGCGATTTCGACCTTTTTTTGAGCGACGTTGTGTTAGTGCATAAATGCCAGTTTTTCTATAACGATAAAAACTGCGATTACCGTGCAGGAAGAAAGGTTTCAGGCGTGGTATACTGTATAAGCGGCTGTGCCGAATATGATTTCGGCTCACGGCGCATACGGCTTGACGCCGGAGGTCTGATTTTTCTCCCGGCAAGCAGTTCGTATGTCGTTACCGGTATCAGCAAGGAACCGTTCAAGCACATAACCGCAAACTTTGTCATGACGCCTGTCACCGGCGCGGAAAAAACTGCGGCTACGGCGTTTTCGGAAATATTGAACCTGAGGCTCTTTCATGTGACAGGGAAAGAAAACGCGGCGGTATTCAAGGAGCTTGCAGAAAGGCTTCTTGCCGTGTGGCAGGCAAAAAACACCGGCTACGGAGTGCTTGCGAAATCGGTGCTGTACGAGATTCTGTATACATATTTTACCGACGCCGGCAGAGTCAACAGCTCAGACCGTGATTACAGCAAAATACTTCCGGCGAAAAATATTCTCGACAACCGCTGCGACAGCAATATTTCGGTTTCAGAGCTTGCCGATGCGTGCAAGCTAAGCCAAACGCATTTCCGCCGCCTCTTTGTTAAGCTGTTCGGATGTTCTCCGAGCGATTACCGCTTAAACAAACGTATTTTGAAGGCAAAAGACCTGCTCTTGTCGGGAGAGTACAGCGTTTCGGACACTGCGCGCGAAGTGGGATTCGATGACGCGAGCTATTTCAGCCGCCTGTTCCGTCAGCGCACGGGGTATTCTCCGTCAGAATTTTTAAAGCAGGATACGCAGATGAATTTATAGATTTTGCGCATTGAACCGTAAAAACTTTTGAGTGCCAAAGTATCGGGGCACGGCAGAATAGCCGTGAAAAAGGGAAATTAGAGTAATGTTTATAACGGAGGACTTTTACATGAACAGCAAGAATAATAACTCACTTTGTTCAAAAGCACCGGAAAACAGTGATAAATATGGTAAATGTGGTAAATACGGCAATCTTGGGCTTGTGTCGGTGTCTTTCAGGCAGCTTTCGCCCGAGCGTATTGCTGAACTTGTTTCTGAGTGCGGACTTTCGGGCGTGGAATGGGGCGCTGACGTACACTGCCGACCGGACAGCGCCGAGAGCATACAAAAAGTCTGCGGCTTGTCAGAAAAATGTGGGATTAAATGTTTCGCCTACGGCTCGTACTACCGTGCCGGCGCACCGGAACAAAGCGAGTTTGAGTTTGAAAAGGTACTTGAGGCGGCGAAAAGTATTCATGCTCCCATTGTAAGGGTGTGGGCGTACGTAAAGGGAAGCGACGAGGCGACAAAAGACGAGTATCTTTCCTGCGCGGCAGACTTGAAGAGAATATGCGCACTTGCGAAAAAGGAAAATATCACAGTTTCTCTTGAGTGCCATAACAATACATTTACCGATAATTACAAAAGCGCACTTGCGCTTCTTGACGATGTCGCCTGCGATAATCTCACTATGTACTGGCAGCCGAATCAGTTTAAGGACCTTGCTTACAATATCCAAAGCGCCGCGGCTCTTGCGCCGTATACAACCAACGTGCATGTGTTCAACTGGAGCGGAAAAGATAAAATGCCGCTTTCGGGAGCGGTGGATACCTGGAAAAAGTACGTGTCTGAGCTTGAAAAAGGAACCCGGTCTCACAATTATCTCCTTGAATTTATGCCGTGCGGCACGCCCGAAGAACTGCCGGCGGAAGTAGTTGCTTTAAAAGAAATATTCTCCTGACGCGGTTTTGAATATCAGAAAATCAGAGGTAAAAACATGGACAAAACGAGCAATATAAGCAGTATCAGCAAAATCAGTAATATCAGTAATATGAATGAAACGTACACAACGGACAAACATACCAAAATATACGACGCAATAATAGTCGGCAGCGGAGCGGCAGGACTTAACGCCGCCGACTGCTTATACGACTTAGGCGTAAAAAACATAGCGATAATCACCGAAGGATTGTATACCGGTACATCAATCAACACAGGCTCCGACAAACAAACCTACTATAAGCTGTCCACCTCGGGCAAAAGTCCGGACAGCGTGTACGATATGGCAAAAACCTATTACGAATGCGGAGGTATGCAGGGTTACCATGCGCTTATCGAATCGGCGCTGTCACTGCGCTGTTTCTTCAAGCTTGTCCTTGCAGGAGTGCCTTTTCCGACAAACGAGTATGGGGAATATGTCGGATACCGAACCGACCACGATATTCGTGCAAGAGCCAGTTCCTGCGGACCGCTGACGTCGAAATACATGTGCCAGGCGCTTATAAGGAGAGTAAAACACAAGAAAATAGAGATAATCGAGCCGAAAAGGGTAATAGAGCTGTTTGTGTCAGACTCGGGTGTGAGAGGCGTTGCCGCAATGGACGCCGGCACTGCAAAGGTGAGCGTTTATGCGGCGAACAATGTCATTTTCGCTTCAGGCGGACCTGCCGGAATTTATGCGTCAAGCGTGTATCCGAAAAGTCAGATAGGCGGAATAGGCGTACCTCTTGAAAAAGGCGCAAAGGCTTCGAGTCTTTGCGAATGGCAGTACGGGCTTGCGTCTACCGACTTCAGGTGGAACCTTTCGGGCAGTTATCAGCAGGTAATTCCGAAATATGTGTCGGTGGACGGATACGGAAACGTGCGGGAGTTTCTTGCCGACTACATAAAGGAGGAAAACATAAACGACCTTGTTTTCCTGAAAGGCTATAACTGGCCGTTCGCTCCGAAAAATCTCACCGGGGCAAATAAAAGCTCGCTCATTGATATTGCCGTATATCTGGAAGGGACTGTAAAAGGCAATAAGGTGTTTATGGATTTCAGGGAAAATCCTGCGGACTTTGACGTGAGCCGTCTTTCGCAAGAAGCGAAAGAGTATCTTGAAAACAGCGGTGCCGACAGGCTTTCAAGTCCGGTAGAAAGGCTTAAAAAGTTAAATTACAAGGCGTATAAGCTGTACCTTGACAACGGAATCGACCTTGAAAAACAGCCGCTTGCCATAGATGTGTGCGTCCAGCACTGCAACGGCGGTCTGCAGGTTGACCAAAACTATATGACAAACATCGACGGACTTTACGCCGTCGGAGAATGTGCCGGAGTATTCGGCGTTACCCGTCCCGGCGGCAGTGCGCTCAATTCCACGCAGGTTTCTTCTCTTCGGGCGTCCGAGCATATATCTTCACGCCGCAGGCACGCCGATATGGACGGTTTTGAAGAGCAGTGTGAGAAATATCTTGAAAAGGTAAGACGTGAGGCAGATTTTCTGAAGAACAACGCCGCCGGAGAAAAGCCGGAAAAAATACGCGACAGGTTTTCCGAGGAGATGAGCAGGTACGGAGCTTTCGTGAGAAGCTCGGACGGACTTGGGTATCTTGAGAAAACGCTTGATGAAATGTATGAGCACGTTTTTGACGCGGCGTTTGCAAGTACGGAGTATGATTTATACAAGGCGTACATAAACCGTGACCTGCTTTTTACCGCACGTGCGGCGGTAAGCTCCATGAGGGCGTTCAACTCATATATGGGAAAATCGAGAGGCGGATTTCTTGTCGCCGGCAGTTTTTCACCGGAAAACTTCGTAGAGACAGTTTCGGATATAGAACTTTATCCGGACAATAAGGAGATTATTGTAACTTCTTATGACTCCGACGGATCGTTTTCAAATGAGAAAATCACGGTTTCTCCCATACCTGAAAGCGACCAGTGGTTCGAAAACGCCCTTACAAGAGTTAAGGACTCTTCGGATATTGACGAAAACTCTTGAAGCTGTTATTATAAGTGGCTCTGCCCCAAGCCACGAGAACGGGGGATTTATGGGGCGCCGCCCCAAACCCCGTCCGCTTTTTTAAAAAAGCGGAAGAAAAACAATGTTTTACCGCAAAGCAGCCCACTTACTCCGTTCGTGAGCTGCTTTGCGGCTTTTTCTTTATTATTTGAAATTTAGATTTAGTTTTAGTGCTTGCGTTTATGGCAGGAAAACTCAGACAGCAAACCCAAACCCATATAACAAAAACCCAAAAATTTCAAAAAAATATCGATGTGTTAGCCCGCAGTCGCTAAGGCGGCGAAGCGCCGCTGCAATACTCGCGAACGAGCAA
>QAKH01000058.1 GCA_003343885.1 Clostridiales bacterium
CGTTCTTTTTTACCGGCAAATGCTTGTTTGTCAGGTTGGGAAACAGACCAAGGTCAATATAGTTATAAATCGTCTTGTAGGAAAGTACAGTTGTGAATTTGCCGGAGTTTTTTATGGATTGCGCGGCGGCATACGGCGACATTTTTTCTTTAATAATCAGACGCTCAATTTCTTTAACCAATTTGTAGTCTTTGCCGATTTTGAGCATGGCACCCTTCGCTGTTGCCGCGTAGTCGTGGCTTTTTTGTCCTCGGTCGGCGCTGTATTCGGTTCTCGTGGTTAAATCCGAGTTTAACAGTTCTGTTCTTCCTTTTGCAAGCTCTCGGCGAATCGTTCTTCCGGAACAGCCGATTTCCGCCGCAATTTTTTCGGATTTCATTCCGATTTTGTTGAGCGCCTCTATTTTTATTCTTTCTTCATAATTCAGGTGTTGACCTTTTGCTCTTTTTGCGGTATAATTTAAGCGATCCATAATAGTTCCTCCCGGTGTGTTGGGTTTAGCCGCTTAACATTATACCACAGGTTCTTTTGTGGATCTTCTTTTTTGGTCATTTTATTTTACAACTTTCCTCCATACAGCGTAAACCGTTGTGTCCTCTTTCAGGTCAATTGTGCGAACTACATCGTTAATTGTCGCGTCCTTGGAAAGAGCCCAGCCGGCAAACATATAATAATCCGCGTATCCGGACGAAAGAACAGGTTTTTCAGTGCTCAGCACATAACCGGTTCCGATTCCTCTTCCTGTGTCAGCAGAGACTGCCTCGGCAAGCTCTGTGTCATCAGGAATATTTGAGTCGTATGTGACAGTAGTGAAGCCTTTTCTGTAAACTCTTAAATAGTCAATATAAACTTCAGATGTATAGTATGACATGTACGGGTCTATTGCGAATCCGCTGTTTTTGCCTGTAGAATCAAAGGGCTTTGCATCATTTGTCATACCTTTTACGGATAAATCATACACATTTTTCTGGTAAGTTCCGTCCGGAGTATGGGACTTAGCGTTTTCATAACGAACGGTGTACTCACCCTCGGATCCGTAAAATACCCCGGGCTCTACCATGTAGAAAATTCTTGTTGAAAGTTTGGTATCAGTTATAAGAGCGCCTTCGTCCAGATCTTTTATTACTCTGTCAGATTCTTTTAATATGCTTTGTCCGGCTGCCTTGTAGCTTATATCAAGTATGCAGTACTGTGTTGCATCATAGCTTTCAGCTGTGGGAATGGTGACTCTTGCGTCGTTGTAATATCTGTCGACTGTACCATCGTTTGCCCAAGTGCTCTTGTACTGATTCAAATACAGAACGGTTCGGCCGTCATCAATGGTAAATCTTTTGTCGGAATATTTGCCGGCAGAAACAGTGCCGATGTTGTAGTTGTTTTCGGCATCACCCTCAAACGCCATTCCCATCGCAGGATCGTTTTCATTTAATATGCATGCATTGAAAACCTTGCCGAACAGCAAAGCCGGTACATCGGCTGCCGATATAACAGTACCTGCCGTATATACGGTTCCGGTGATGCTATCTTCCCAGCCGTAAAAATGATCGCCTTCGATCATTGCAGGGAGTCCTGATTCCTCATACGCAGGGAATACATAATCCCCTTCAACATTGGTTATATCTGTTTTGCTGCCGTCGTGAGCCAGTGAAAATGCGTCGACAACTATCGGATAAAGCGTGATATCAGCATTTGAAAGCGGAATTTCAGATACCGTTTCTTCACTGTCCGGAGAAAGCGTCCATCCTATAAGTCCCGGAACACTTGTAATATCGTCCTTAACGGTGTATGAAGTAAGAAGATTCTTATCCTCGTCATAAAGAACCTGGTCAGTGAAAACAACAGAACCGTCTGTGCCGAGATATTCTATTCTGTAATACGGTACTATTGAAATATTGTCAAAATAGTAGTTCGTTTTTTCAAATTTCGTGCTGCTCTTGAACTGGAGCAGGAGTCCTGTTTCGCTTATGCTGGAAACAGGCGCAAAGGCGTTGAACCATTTTCCCTCGGCAACAGCGGTTTTGTATTGAAAGCTTGTTGAATTCGCAGAACCTGATGAAGTGAACCACCAAAGGAAAGTGTCGGTAAAGCCTTGTGAGATATCATCGGAATACAAGTCAAAAGATACTTGGTATTTTCTTGACGTTTCCGCATTATAAAGAAATTCAAAGCTCAGATACTCCTTTTTTGTCGTGTTGGCGAGACGCAGCATTTTTGTTGCGTTGCCGGCTATTGCGCTTTCAGGCGTATACACTTCTTTTTCACCAAAGTTAGCTACGCTTGCAAAAGACGGAATCGACGTATCATCTTCGAAATCATACGGTTCGGTTGTTCCGGTAAGGATATTGAGCCCGGGGATAATTTGCTCATTTAACAGCGCTTCGCTTGTTTGTTCAGCGTCTGCCGGAACAGCCGGTTCGGCGATTTCCTCAACCTGTTCAAGGTTAATAGCGCTTACTACGATCGCCATAATAAAACATATAGTTAGAAATGCCGCTAAAAATTTTTTCATCACATACACCTCTCTCAAATATAATAAAAGCATTCTACTATAACAAAATTTTATACTTTTGCTCTTAATTTGTCAATAAGTTTTCAAAAAAACAATCTGCTTTTTGCTTAATTTTGTGAAAATTGCACTAAATTAGTTTTTTAGAAAAAGGTCAAAAACGGTTGATTATTGACGCTTCATATGGTATAATAAAATGAAAATGGGGATGTGTCGCAAAATACATTCCTTTCTGGATTGTAGGAGATGAATGAATGTCAAGTCTCAATGATTTTTCCGTGAAAAACTTTGCACGCCAGGTTCTCGGTTCCACATGTATGATAACGGTGAAAAAGTCGTACCGAACTTTTTTAGGCGGACGTTTTGCCGGATATCTTAATTTTGGATATGCAACCGTCGGCAAGTGCGGAGTAAAAGAGGTTATACTCATAGGAGAGAATTTTCCCGTAAACAAATTTAACGCACAGATTATAGCAGTGGCGCACGACAAAACGGGAGCAAAGGACGATATATTGATAGCGGCTAAGGAAAACAGTATATTTTACGAGCCGAACATCGCAAAAATGACCGAAAGATTTCTTCAGACTGAAAATACGGAGTTTGTGTGTTACTACGAAAAGAGCTGCGGTGCCGTATTGTTCACCAATGACGGCGGAGAGAGAAAATATATTCTCATAACAAATATTTCCGGTCACATAGGATTTCCAAAAGGACATATAGAGTACGGTGAAACCGAAAAACAGACGGCGCTGCGTGAGATATACGAGGAAACAGGCATCCATACAACAATTATCGATGGGTTTAGGGAGTTTTATAATTACCGCATAAATAACTTCATAAAAAAGAAGGCAATATACTTTTTAGCTTCCTTTGACCCTAAGGATATACAGATGAATATAATGGAGATTTCCGAATACAGACTGCTTAACTATCAACAGGCATATGAGATATTAAATTTCAGACACGACAAGAGAATTCTTGAAAAGGCTGAACTTTTTATCAAAAACAAGCTCACTGAAAAATAAAAGAACAGAGAGAGTGTAAAAAAGCCGGAATCCTTGAAACAGGACTCCGGCTTTTTGCGGCACTTGCAGCTTTGTGGTCAATAAAAGCCGCAGGCAGTGCAAATGTATTGATTTTCATGTGAAACTGAGAAAATGCCTGACTGTTTTAAGTACAAGGCTCAGTCTATAGTTTCTTCATGGTCAAGAATATCGACAATTACGCGTTTGTTTTCCCTGTTTGCCACAGCGCGTACAACAGTTCTTATTGCCTTTGCAATTCTGCCCTGCTTGCCGATGACCTTTCCGAGATCGTTTTCGTCAACAATAAGCTTGAGGTAAATGGTGTTTCCTTCCTCACGCTCTTCGACTTCAACCGACTGCGGATTGTTGACAATGGATTTGGCAATATCTGTCAAAACCTGCCTCATTATAAAGACCTCCTCTTGGCTTGCTTTGTGCTTATGCGCAAAGACGTGCGCATGGGCATGAAAAACGGATTAAAGAATACCGCTCTTCTTGAGGATGACTTTAACTGTGTCAGTAGGCTGAGCACCGTTTTCAATCCATTTCTTTGCCTTATCAGAGTCAATGTTTATAGTTGCCGGATCTGTGAGGGGATTGTAGTATCCGAGCTCTTCAATGAAACGGCCGTCTCTGGGGTAACGAGAGTCTGCAACAACTACTCTGTAAAAGGGAGCTTTCTTTGCACCCATTCTCTTAAGTCTGATTTTAACTGCCATGATTTAGTTCCTCCAAAATATTATAAAATGTTTTATAATCAATGCTTGTTTTCAAGCAAAATTATACGTTTTTTACCAAATGCTCTCGCAAATTAAACGCCTTTCGTACTCAGTAAAGTCAGCGTTTCTTTTTCTTCTTGTTCTTGGCTTTTGCCATTTTCTTTGCAAGCATCTTTCCGCCGAATCCGCCGATATTTCCTGATGCAAGCTGCTTCATCATCTTTTTCGTAGCGTCGTACTGCTTTAACAGGCGGTTAACATCCTCAACCTTCATACCGCTTCCGGCTGCAATTCTTTTCTTGCGGGAACCGCTTATAATGTCAGGATTGTCTCGCTCTTGCGGAGTCATGGAGAGGATGATCGCTTCCATGCGGTCTATTTGACGTTCGTCAACCTTTACATCCTTAAGCGCCTTTGAATCAACTCCCGGCATCATGCCTATGAGCTGGTCAATAGGTCCCATGCTTCTTAACTGGTCAAACTGTTCAAGGTAATCCGTAAGGGTAAAACTCTGATCCCGAAGCTTTTTTTCAAGCTCCGCCGCCTTTTTCTCGTCAAGAGCCTGCTCCGCTTTCTCTATCAGAGAAAGAACGTCTCCCATACCGAGAATTCTTGACGCCATACGATCCGGGTAAAACGGTTCAATGCAGTCCATTTTTTCACCCGTACCTATAAACTTTATCGGCTTTCCCGTCACCTGACGTGTTGAAAGAGCGGCGCCGCCGCGGGTATCGCCGTCAAGCTTAGTGAGAATAATACCGGTAATATCTAACTTTTCATTAAATGCCGCAGCAGCGTTTACCGCATCCTGACCGGTCATCGCGTCAACGACAAAGAGTATCTCGGTAGGCTCAAGCTGTCTCTTAATTTCCTGGAGCTCGCCCATGAGCTGTTCATCAATATGAAGTCTGCCGGCTGTATCCAGAAACAGCATGTCGTTTCCGTGCTTTTTCGCGTGCTCAAGAGCTTCTTTTGCGATTTTCACAGGATCAGTGCAGCCGTCAATAGTGAAAACCGGTACTCCGATGCTTTCTCCAACAACCTGCAACTGCTTCACAGCAGCAGGACGGTATACGTCGCACGCCGCAAGCAACGGACGTTTGCCCTGTTTTTTGTACATTAAAGCAAGCTTTCCGGTGTGCGTGGTTTTACCGGCACCCTGTAAACCTGCCATCATGATTATCGTAGGCGGCTTCGGTGAAATAACAAGCTTTGTATTTTCTCCGCCCATCAGAGCCGTAAGCTCCTCATTAACAATCTTTACGATTTGCTGTGACGGAACCAGGCTTTCTAGAACTTCGCTTCCGACAGCTCTCTCAGTAGCTGTTTTTATAAAATCCTTAACAACCTTGTAGTTAACGTCAGCCTCAAGCAGCGCAAGTTTTATTTCACGCATGCCTTCCTTGACGTCGGCCTCGGTAAGTTTTCCTTTGTTTTTAAAAGACTTGAAGGCATTGGCAAGCCGTTCTGTTAAACTCTGAAACATGGAACTCCTTAATCTTTCGTTTGTTATTATTTAATCCAAACTTAGTATATCCCTTATCTGCGCCAGTTTTACTGATACCTCGGCATTTTGTTTGACTTCTTCGTTTTCCGCAATCTCGCCAATAAGTTTTGATACCTCGGAAAACTTATTGAATAATCCGAGTTTTTGCTCAAAAGTGTTAAGCTGAGCTTCAGCGTGTTTTATCTGATCTCTTACGCCTTGTCTGGAAATCCCTGTGTTTTCTGCAATTTCCGAAAGAGAAAAATCATCGTTGCAGTACATTTCAAGCGCCTCACGCTGTTTCTGAGTCAAAAGGTCGCCGTAAATATCGCACAGCATGGAAACACGCAGTTTATTGTCTGTCATTTGCTCACACCTCTTGTGTGTAAAGTGATTTACTTTACAGCCATGTTATTATATATCAACATTTTCAATTTGTCAAGGGAAAAAACAAAAAAACATTTAATATATTAGTGTAGAAAACAGAAAATACAATAAATAAAGAAAACAAACGAAAATCTCCCGTGCGGCAGGATAGAATTTTACCGTACAGGAGATTTTCCCCAAGTAGAATGTGTGAATTTATTTTATTTTAAGTTTGTGCTGACAAAGTTTTTCGGATAAACAATGTTTTGGAACACGTATACCGTTTAATCTCAGTATGTAAATAACTGTACCCAGTAAATTGTGTTTCCGCTCTTGTATACACCGACGCCAAGCTTCGTAAAGGAGGAGTTAAGAATATTGGCTCTGTGTCCTGAAGAATTCATCCAGGCAGTCATTACCTCTTCGGGAGATGACTGACCGTATGCAATGTTTTCTCCGGCGCCTCCGTAGGAAATACCGAGATCAGTCAGCGCGGTAAAGCAGCTGCGTCCGTCCGGTCTTGTGTGAGAAAACACATTTTTTATTTCCACAGCGCGAACGTCGGCTGCGTCACATATTGCGCTTGAAAGTGATACTGAAGAAAGACCGTTTTCGTTTCTGTATTTGTTTACAAGTCGCAGTACCTCATTCACATAAGCGTCCGCACTTTCGAAAGAGTCATCGTAGCCCGGCTTGTTATTGTTGTTTCCGTCATTTTCACCGCCGGAAGGAATGTCGGGATTTTCAGGAATTTCCGGTATATCCGGAATTTCAGGCGTTTCGGGAAAATCAGGATCGCTTTCGTTGTCATCGCTCTCGTTGTCATCGCTCTCGTTGTCATCGCTCTCGTTGTCATCACAATCGTCGTCAAAACAGTCGTCGTCATCAGGATCTGTTTCTGGTTTTTCTTCGGGCTTTTCTTCAGGCATCTCTTCGGAATCATTGGGATTTTCCGGCTCCTCTGAATCCCCGGGATTTCCCGGCAGAGGGAAGCGGTTTTCAAGAATTTCAAAAATGAAATCTTTAATACTGCCTGAATGACCGATAAGTCCTCCGATAATCTCAGGAATACGGCAGGAGTCGTCATTTGTCACTGTCTGCGTATTTTCAGAGTTATTGTTTTTCACACTTTCGAGGATGTCGGAAATAGAAATTCTGGAATCCTTAAAGGTGGCAGCATTTGCAGAAATTGCAGTTGATGCAACAAATAAGGAAGCAATTACAGCGATTTGCTTTTTCATCAAAATCTCTCCTTTCTGATAAGAATTATACACTTTGGAAAACACATAATCAATGTATACTTTTTTCCTTAAAAGCATGAAACAGGAATACAAGGAAAAAGAGGGTAAAAAAAACGCCAAACTTTTCCGAAAAGCATGGCGTTTTGGTGTTATTTGCCTGAATATACAGAAATTCTATGTGACTTTTCCGCATAACGGCATTCGGCGATATGTTTTATCAGCCCCAGAAGCAACAGAGTATGATGACTGCAATAAGAATGATAAGCCAAATGTTATCATCAAAAGCATTTCCCAAGCAACCTGACATGGATACTCCTCCTTACCCATTATTTGCGGCGGATTAAGTTATCTCTTCTTTCCACCGCCTGTTGTATTGTATGCCGCCGGTAAAAAAGTGTTACCGGTAAAACAGAAAGTGCCTCGGAACAATTCGGAGTTATTTGCATAACATGATATTAAAAGCCTAAGAAAGGGAGATAATATCATGAATAATAAACCTTATGTGCAGGAAATAAACGACTTACAGAACAAATGTGCACATTATTTTGCTGCGGCAAATACATACAAGGGTTTCGAAAGTTTTTTTGACGAAATATTTAATACAGAAAAGCTTGAAAGAATATATATACTGAAGGGCGGCCCCGGGGCAGGCAAGAGTACATTAATGAAAAAGGCCGCTTTAACTGCGCAAAGCAAAGGACTTACCCCCACATGCTTTCACTGTTCTTCAGATCCGCTCTCGCTTGACGGCGTGGTAATAAAAGAAATGAAAACGGCAATACTTGACGGTACCGCTCCTCACGTATTTGATCCGAAATACGCCGGAGCTAAAGAAATAATAGTTAATCTCGGTGAGGCGTGGAACCTTGAAAGTCTTGCGAGAGACTGTGCAGAAATAGTTTCGCTTACGTCTGGTAAATCTAAAAGGTACAGAGCGGCTTACAGACTTTTAGACGGCGCAAAAAGCGCTTCTGACGAGCTGACCGATATAGGGCGGGAATGCCTTGATATTGAAAAGATGAAAGGCGCTGTCAATCGATTTTGCGAAAAAGCACTGCGAAAAGGGGATTCAGTCGGTTCTCAGGTTGCTGTTGCAGACGCAATAAGCTGTGACGGACTTGTAAGATTCTTCACGCCGGAGAAACAGGCGGAATCTTTGTACTTCGTAAAAGACGCTAAGAATACAGCTCCTATATTCTTTAAAGAACTTGAACAAAAGGCCATATCGGCAGGAGTTGAAACAATCAGGGGAATATGTCCGCTTGATCCGAAACAGTGTTCATTCTTATATTTTCCGGCTCGTTCTGTGTGTGTGAGCATGTACGATGACGATTTCTGCAAACAGCTTGAGCATGCTGAGCGACAGTATAAAATCATAAATCTCGGACGATTTTTCAATACCGCTGAATTCAGAAAATCAAGAGAAAGATACCGTTTTATAGAAAAATGTAAGGACGCCCTTATGGCTCAGGCATGCAAAGAACTCGAACAGGCTGGGAAAGACCATGCACAGTTAGAAAAAATATATGCAAAAGCTACTGATTACGAGAAAATCTCATATATGAGCGCAGATATTATTTCAAAAATGTTTAAGTAAGCATGTACAATTATATTATATTTTAACGCTGCAGGCTGTGTTTTTACAGCAGAAAATGACGCCCGTCTTTAAGACGGACGTCACCCTTTTATTATACATGTTATAATAACATACAACCATTATGCGATTACACGGACAAAACTCTCGTAAGCGAGTACAAACCGAAACAAACGCACATTATATTGTGTAAAAGATTTGCAGAATCAAAAATCCAGAAAGCGCAAACCAAAAGATAAGAAAGTATGACTACCGTGGTTAAAACCGTGGAAGTAAGACCGAGAGCAAAGTATTTTGCTGTGAGTTTGGCTAATTGTTTCGGCTTTTTGTCACCTTTCAGAAAGCGGCTTACGGAGAACTCAGCCTCAGTTACAAAAAACATCATAATGAATATCAGTGTGAGAAGTGAAAAAGAGCGCTGAGAAGCGTTTATCTGGTGTGTTGTGTCTATGAAAATTATTATTGCCCTGACAGCAGTGAAAAGTGCGGGGAACAGAGGAAGCAGACTGTATGTTGCAGGAGCGTCCTTGTCTATCTTTGCACCTCTGAAACAAACAAGGAAAAAATAAATAGCCGACGGTATACAAAGAACAGCTTCAGCACAGGACAGAAACGTAAATGAGCTTTTGTCCTTTATAAAGCCGTAAACTAAGTAGACAAACATTGCAGTCGTCATAAGCGCGCAAATTGAAGAAGAAAAGGCGACCATGACAGACTCATTTTTGATCGGCCGTTCAAACTCATATTTTCTCACAAACAAGTACGTTGCAAGCGCAATAGCTAACAGCACAAACAACAATGCGGAAAATATGCTTCCGGATTTTGCGTCTGTGTAAAGACCGTTTGCCGGATCAATATGGTAAAACAGTAAAAAAACACGGTACACGGCGAGAAAGGCAGAGAGGGAAACGCAGACCACCGCCGCTATTTTTAAATTTTTCTTATCACTTATCATAAGAGTAACGGAAAATCCTTTCGTATAGTGGACAAGAATTTTTTGGCAACCGGCAAGCATAAAAAATCCGGTCACAAGCTATAATTCAAGTTTTTCATTCAATATTATAATTCCGGCAACTGTAAAGTCAATTGATTTGCCTCTTAATTTACAGCTTATATATTAAAAATATACAATTATGCCGGATGAGCATGTGCGGACAGTATCATAAGAAGATGTGCGGAAGTAAAGCGGTATTTCAGAACAGGCATTTGCGCTGTATTTGTTGCAAATGTGTAAAAATATGGTATAATAAATTCATGAGCAAAGCAAAAGACAGCACTTAACGAGAATAATGTCGGGAAGAATGTAAGGAGAGATATAAACGTGAAAAGGAAAATAAATATAGCGCTTGTGGGATCGGGAGCTATGGGACGAGCTCATTCGGCGGCAGTTGCAAATTTGAGGTATTGTTATAAAAATTTGCCTTTCGAGCCGGTACTGCACACGCTTGTTACGGGAGATCCGGAAAAAGCACCCGAAAAGGCTTCGGAACTTGGTTTTAAATGCTATACGGACAGCCTTGAGAAAGCGGTAAGCGACGAAAATATAGACGTGGTGGATATATGCACTCCTAATATGTGCCACTATGAGCAGGTTAAGACAGCACTTGAAAACGGTAAAAACGTGCTGTGCGAAAAGCCGCTTGCGGTAAATGCTTCCCAGGCAAAGGAGTTAGAAATGCTTGCGGGAAAATCAGGCAAGATATGCGGTGTTGTTTTTAATAACCGCCATCTTCCGGCAGCAATCAGGGCAAGACAGCTGGTTTCAGAAGGAAGACTCGGAAGAATTATTTCTTTCCGCAGTGCTTACCTCCACTCCTCATCGACCGATCCGCAAAAGCCGGCAGGCTGGAAACAAAATAAAGATATTTGCGGAGGCGGAGTGCTGTTCGACCTCGGCTCTCACGCAATAGATCTGTTAAATTTCGTGCTAGGTCCCGAAAAAGAGAATAAAATAGCCTCTCTTACCGGACTTTCACAGATAGCATATCCGGTGCGTGCCGGTCAGAACGGCGAAAAGTGGTCTACAAATGCAGACGAGGCTTTTTATATAACTGCTCGTCTTGAAGGAGGAGCCTGCGGCACTGTCGAGGTAAGCAAAGTCTGCGTAGGCGCAAACGACGATTTTACCCTTGATATATACGGAACAAACGGAGCTCTGAAATTCAATTTGATGAACCCGAATTATCTGTATTTTTATGACGCCGCTCGCCCGGCTTCTCCGAATGGAGGCGACAGAGGTTTTACGGCAATAGAATGTGTCAACCGATACGATATACCGGAATCTGTTTTTCCCGGAATGAGAGCTCCGATAGGCTGGTTCAGAGGCCATATCCACGGAATGTATGAATATCTGTCGGCAGTGCATGAAAACCGTCATTTTTATCCCGATTTTTCCGACGGCGCATATGTAAATCTGATTATGGAAAAGGCGTATTTGTCGGACTCCGAAAGAAGAGAAGTTACAGTAGAAACCGATTGTTAGGCTAACTCAACCTTGACAAAAGGAATACTTGGTGGTATACTCAGCTTGTATATACCTGTATACAAAAAGGAGGAGAGCGGATTGGCAGAACATAAAAACTCGGTATACAAAAAAATCAGCGAAGAAATAGCCGGCAAAATTAGAAGCGGAGAATACCCGGAAGGAAGCCGCAAAAGTGAATTTACCGGCTGTCTTTATGACGAAGAAAAAGTGAAAGAAACACTTGTATCAGTAATCCAAGAGATAGCTCAAGATGCTGAGAATCTAAGCGCACATGAAAGTACTGCCCTGACGGTCATGATACCTCCCGTAATCTATGAAGGGCACACTTCCTGCAGCGCCGCCGTCAGCAGCCGTACTCGAAAAGGTATGTCTGACTACTTGCTGTGAGAACCGGGCACGTTGTTACGGGTCGTTGTTAAGTATAATAGGAGAAAGGGGAATGACGAGTGCCGCTTGTACGTCTTGATAAATTTTTGTCCGATGCGCTTGTTTTGAGCAGAAAGGACGTCTGTTCGGCAATCCGTTCCGGACGAGTTTTTGTTGACGGAAAATGTGAGAAAAAGGCGGACAGAAAGGTGGACGCGTGCCAAAACGAAGTAACTTTTGACGGAGCCAAAGTTCGTTATCAGCCATACATTTATATCATGCTGAATAAGCCGGCAGGCCTTGTGTGCGCAAACGATGACAAGCGGGAAAAAACCGTAATGTCGCTGTTTCCGAAAGAGTATATTGACAAGGGAATTACCTGTGTTGGAAGATTGGATAAAGACACTGTCGGACTGCTGCTTCTTACAAATGACGGTGTGCTTTCTCACTGTTTGCTTTCTCCTAAGAAACATGCCGAAAAAACGTATCTTGTAACGGCTGATAAACCTTTTGTACCGGAAGATGTGTGCGTTATGGAAAAAGGAATAGTAATAGACGGAAAAAATACCGCGCCGGCTGTTTTAGAGCTTATGCCTGTGCCGTCAGATCCGTTTACGGCACGTGTTACGCTTACGGAAGGAAAATTCCACGAGGTCAAGCGGCTGTGCTATGCCTGCGGACAAAAAGAGGTAACCCGGCTTGTGAGAACTCATTTTGCAGGACTTCCTTTGGACAGCACTTTAAATGAAGGACAGTGGCGTACCCTTAATGATGAGGAAATAAAACATTTAAATAATTATAAAAATTAATTACAAAGTCACAAAATATACACACTTCACTGATATACTGAGAAAGTTAGATTAGATATTTTTTTATCGAGGTAATAAATGAGAACGTCGCATAAAGCCGAGAAATATTACTACTATTACTACGTTTAGCACCGTATTTCGCAGCATAGATATTGTTTGCGGACCGGTGCATTTGGTTTTCCGCAGACGTTTGAAGGACTTACGCCCTGCGGCAAACCGCAGGGCTTTTTGTTTGTTTAAAAGTTTTAACACTGCACAGAAAAGAACATATATTTTCAGATACATTTACATTATTTAAAGATTATTTCAAAGAATAAGGAAGCAAGAAAACAGGGAGAAAAACGTCATGATAATCACAGACATTCTGACAAAAAACGCACAGCTTTACGGGAATGAAGTAAGCCTTATCGAGGTAAATCCCGAAATACAGGAAAGAATCGACAGGGCTTGGAAGGAATACGACTTGGTTGAGGCACTGCCAAAACCCATACACCGCAGAGAGCTGACTTGGGGCGAATTTGAGAGGGACGCAAATAAGCTTGCCCATCATTTTCTGTCTGAAGGCGTAACCAAAGGAAGTAAGGTAGCAATACTGTTAATGAACTGTATCGGCTGGCTTCCGATGTATTTCGGAATACTCAAAACCGGAGCGGTTGTTTGTCCGATGAACTTCCGTTACAGCGCGCAGGAGATCAAGTATTGTCTTGAATTGTCAGAGAGCGACGTGCTTATTTTCGGTTCTGCGTTTATAAGCCGTATAAACGAAATAAAGGACAGCCTTACCGGTATAAAAGAATTTATATTTGCCGGCAACAGGGAAGAGTGTCCGGAATATGCGTCTTTCTATGAGGACGTAGTAAAGGATATGCCTGGAACCAATGTGCATATCAGTATTTCCGAGGACGATGACGCCGCAATATATTTTTCGTCCGGAACCACCGGTTTCCCAAAAGCGGTTTTACATACCCATAAATCTCTTCTTGCGTCTTGCTATACCGAGAACAATAACCATTCTCAAACCAAGGACGATGTGTTCTTGTGTATTCCTCCTCTTTATCATACAGGCGCAAAGATGCACTGGTTCGGCAGCTTTTTAGTCGGAGGCAAGGCAGTGCTGTTAAGAGGCGTACAGCCTAACTGGATACTCAAGACGATTTCCGAAGAGCGTGTCACTATATGCTGGCTGCTTGTTCCGTGGGCGCAGGATATTTTGGATGCCATAGACAATGGCAGCGTAAATCTTGAGGATTACGATCTTTCTTGCTGGAGACTCATGCATATCGGCGCACAGCCTGTCCCGCCGAGTCTTATAAAGCGTTGGAAAAAACATTTTCCGAATCATCAGTATGATACCAACTACGGACTTACCGAGTCGCTCGGCCCGGGCTGCATCCACCTTGGCGTTGAAAATATCCACAAGGTCGGCGCAATAGGTATTCCCGGAAAAGGCTGGGAAGCTCAGATTTGGGACGAGAACCATAATCCTGTTGAAAAGGGAAAAGTTGGTGAACTTGCCGTAAAGGGCGTTTCAATAATGAAGTGCTACTACCGTGACGAAGAAGCGACTAAAAAATGCCTGTTCGGCGACTGGCTTCTCACCGGAGATATGGCGGAAATGGACGAGGACGGTTTTATTTACCTTGTTGACAGGAAAAAGGACGTAATCATAAGCGGAGGTGAAAACCTTTACCCGGTAGAGATAGAAAACTATATCCGTGCTTATGATAAAGTCAAGGACGTCGCGGTAATAGGAACGCCGGACAAGCGCTTGGGAGAAATCGCAACGGCTATCATTGAAATTAAAGACGGTATGACGTGTACATGCGAGGAAATAGAGAAATATTGCGAGGGCATGGCTCGATATAAGCGTCCGAAACAAATTATTTTTGACGATATTCCGAGAAATCCTACCGGAAAGATAGAAAAGCCGAAGCTGAGGAAAAAATACTGCGGCGAAGCTGTCGTGGCTCAGCAAAACGAAATAAAACTTTGATGCTTTCGGCGGCTTTGCATCAAAGGCTGCCTGATTATGTGACGGTTGACAGCGTATAAGGCGTATAATTTACATTCAATTCACAAATAAATTGAAATAACCGTTGCAAAACACAATACTATGTGATATAATCTACCTGTTACGATGTATAAGTATGTCGTGTAAAAAACGGACATTCCTCTGCCTTGCTGCGTATGAATGTCTTAAGAATAAGGAGGAAAACCCAATGAATAATATCATCGAGGCTTTTGCAAACGAGCAGCTTAAAACTGAAGTTCCTTCCTTTAATATCGGTGACACCGTAAGAGTGCACAACCGTATCAAGGAAGGTACCAGAGAGAGAATCCAGATGTTTGAAGGAACCGTAATAGCTAAGCGCAACGGCGGAATCGGCGAGACCTTCACTGTAAGAAGAATTTCTTACGGCGTAGGCGTTGAAAAGACTTTCCCGATACATTCTCCGAACGTTGTAAAGGTTGACGTAATCCGCAGCGGTAAGGTAAGACGTGCTAAGCTCTTCTACCTCAGAGACAGAGTAGGTAAGAGTGCGAAAGTTAAAGAACTTATCGAGGGTTAATTTAACTTTTCGGAATTTAATGATTCTCCGCCGTCTGATGACGGCTGTGCCCCTCGGTTGGGGTGAACAAAGGGGCCTTAGGGTCCCTTTTTACTTTGCAGAAATGCAGAAATTACCGTAGTTAACGAATTTAACAATAAGCAAAACATTCCGACAATATGGGACTAAGGTCGGTTTAAAAAATATTAACGAATGAAAGGACACTGAGCCGCATGGAAAATAACGAGAACGAGATAAAATCAGCAGTTTCAGAAGATCAAGAAATTAAACCTAATGCGGCTCAAAGATTTGCCGGAGAGGTTTTTGACTGGATACAGACCTTTGCGCAGGCATTATTTGCCGTAGTAATTATTTTTACTTTCTTTTTCCGGTTTGTTACGGTTGACGGACATTCCATGGATAATACGCTTTCTAACGGCGACAGGCTTATAATAAGCGAAATAAACTATACGCCTGAGCGTGGCGATATCGTTGTTATACACGATATGGAGGCTGAGAAGGTAGAGTATAATCCGCAAACCGACACGTATGAAAGAGTTCCGGCGTTTCAAGGACCGATAATAAAGCGTGTTATAGCGACGGAAGGCGAAACAGTTATAATCGATTACGATAACTGGCAGATAACCGTCATTGACACGCAGGGAAACAAGCATTTGCTTGAAGAACCGTATGTGCTGTTTGAGGATGTAGCTCAGCGGGAGCCAAATAAACTCACATACCCTGCGGCAGTGGGCAATCTTGAAGAACACGTAGTGGCTGAAGGGTGCGTATTTGTTTGCGGAGATAACAGAAACAATTCGCTTGACAGCAGATTTGTCGGCGATATAGAAACAGAAAAAATCCTCGGAAAGGCGCTTTGGCGAGTATTTCCGTTTACAAAATTCGGTTCTGTTGACAACGCAACGTACCAGGATTGATATCCGAAAAAATTTTTTTGTAAAGAGAAAGTATAAGCAGGCAAAAACGGAGAACACACATGAAAAATTATGATATAGTTATAGTAGGCGGCGGAATAGGCGGACTCATGAGCGCGTACAGCGCTTATGAGCACAATAAGGACGCTAAAATTTGTATAATAGACAGAGGCAACCAAATCGATAAACGCACATGTCCGATAATTGCCAAAAAAACCGAGAAATGCGTGTCCTGCAAGTCCTGTGGTATAATGCAGGGCCTTGGCGGATGCGGAGCGTATTCGGACGGGAAGTTTATAATATCTACTGAATACGGCGGATGGCTCCCGAATTATATAGGTCCTGAAAAAACAATCGAATATATAGAAAAGCTTGACAGAATTCTTGTTTCATACGGAGCGCATGAGAATGTATATATGCCGAGCGATGAGATAAAACTTGAATGTCTGAAATACGATCTTCGTCTTTTGCAGGCAAAAGTAAAACATCTCGGCACCGACGGCAATTTCAAAACCATGTCGAGACTTATTGCGGATCTTGCGACTAAGGTTGATATATATACCAACGAAGATGTTACCGATATACTTGAGGACAAACATGTAGTTGTTTCCGATAAACAGCAGTATACTTATAAAAAGCTTGTTATAGCCGTGGGACGTGTAGGCTCAGGGTGGTTTGGAGATCTTTGCCGTAAGAAAGGTATCCGAGTTGCCAACAACCAGGTTGATATCGGCGTGCGTGTTGAGCTTCCGAGACTTGTTTGGAGACATATATCAAAGGTTATATATGAGCCGAAGATTTTGTACCGCACAAAGAAATACGGCGATATCTGCCGTATGTTCTGTTTCAATGACGGCGGAGAAGTGGTTATGGAAAACTCCGACGGCATTATGACGGTAAACGGACATGCTAACAACGACGAATCCAAAAAGACGGTCAACACAAACTTTGCGCTTTTGTCAACCGTTAATTTCACCCAGCCATTTGAAGAGCCTATTGCGTATGCAAAGCATGTCGCGCATTTGAGCAACATGGTAAGCGGAGGAAGCGTGCTTGTACAGAGATTCGGCGACCTGCTTGAAGGCAAGAGAACGAACGAGCATAGAATTTCTCAGTCTACCGTACGCCCGACGCTTAAAGCGGTACCGGGAGATTTGTCGCTATGTATTCCGAAACGCCAGCTTGATAATATCATAGAAACAATGTACGCAATTAACAATATAGCGCCCGGAACGTCCAACTATGATACTCTTTTGTACGGCGTTGAGGCAAAGTACTATTCTGTCCGCCCGAATTTCATAAACGGCGACTTTGAGATATGCGACGATGTCTATGCTATTGGCGACGGAAGCGGTGTAACCAGAGGTCTTTCACAGGCGGGAGCTATGGGACTTTACGTCGGTGAGGTAATTGCTAGGCAGTAAGTATTAACGACGTTAAAATGAATGGTAAATCCCCCGATTAAGCAATTAAAATTGCGATACTTGCGATACGGAAACATAAAATAATGAGAAAACGGCACGGAAAACATTTGTGATAGCCCGTGCCGTTTTTGTTTGTCAACGTCAGAAACATGATAAATACGAGAAATACGATAAGTATGGAAATAGGGTAAGACCTGTCATAACATCTTTAAAAAACCGCAGATCTCCGAGTTACGGAATCTGCGGTTTCGTTTTAATTTGTTTGTAGATGGACTGTCAAAAAACTATAGATAAACGTACCATTAGAAATTGACGTTCAAGCAGAGGTCGATTTAACGGAAACTTATTTTAATGACTGCTGAACAATTCTGAAACGCAGCCGCATAGCGGTTTGTAAGCGTTTCAGAATTGTTTAGGTGCAAGGTTTTTGTGCTTTTTTTGCCAAAAACCTTGCACTTTGTGTCGGATGTCGTCTCCCGACAGCCGACACAAACAGTCAGTCAATCAATGTCGTGAACCTAAAAATAGCATTTTAATGCTGTTTTTAGGTGTGAAATTGTAAATTTCACACAAATGGTTTCGCAAAACCATTTGTTCAGTAGACATTATTTTAAAAGTTCCGGAATCATAGAAAATGCTTCGTCCAACTTCGACGGATCTTTTCCTCCTGCGCTTGCACTGTCAGGACGGCCTCCTCCGCCGCCTCCGCATAAAGTGCTTATCTGTTTTACTATCTTTCCGGCGTTTGCTCCGGAAGCTACTGCATCCTTACCGCAGGAAACGGCAAAATTTATCTTTCCGTCTGTAACAGAGGCAAGAACAACTACCATCTTCGGGAAGTTAGCCTTAAGCTTATCCGTGAGTGTACGCATTGCGTCAGGCTTCATGTCAACTTTCGCCCTGATAAGATTTATGTCACCGACCTTTTCGGCTGTACCTATCAAAGCCGCAGCCTTTGCATCGGAGAGCTTTTCGTTCGCCGCTTCCAATTCGTGCTTTAACTGACGTATTTCAGATTGAAGCTGTTCGGCACGTTTTGCAATGTCTTCAGCGTTTGCAACCTTAAGCTCGGCGGCAGTCTTGTGTATAAGCGCATCCTTTTCTCCTAACAGCGCGAGAACACCTATTCCTGTCGTTCCCTCTATACGGCGAACTCCGGCGGCAACTGATGACTCGGAAATAATTTTGAAAAGTCCAAGTTTTGCAGTATTGTCAATGTGCGTACCGCCGCAAAGCTCGGTTGAAAATTCGCCCATCTTTACGACACGGACAACATCTCCGTACTTTTCTCCGAACAGAGCCATTGCACCCATCTTCTTTGCGGATTCAATGTCGGTAAGCGTCGTGCTTACGTTTTCTCCCAAAAGGATGTGAGAGTTGACGAGATTTTCGACGGCTCTTATCTCAGCGTCGGTAAGAGCTGCAAAGTGAGTAAAGTCAAATCGTACATGCTGCTCGTCCACATACGAACCAGCCTGCTCAACGTGCGTTCCGAGAACGGTTCTCAGAGCTGCTTGAAGCAAGTGAGCTGCCGAATGGTTTCTGGTGATGGATATACGGCGTGCTTCGTTGACTTCCGCCTTTACAACGTCGCCTTTTGCAAGAGTTCCGCTTGCAATGTTGCATACGTGAATATAAACTCCGTCTGTCTTTTTGGTGTCGACAACGGAAACAACTGCGTTTTCACTCGTGAGAACGCCCGTATCTCCAACCTGTCCGCCGCTTTCGGCATAGAAAGGTGTTTTGTCAAGAATAACGGTAAATTCGCCTTCGTTTACGCTTTCAAGATTCTCGTCGCCGTCAAAAATGGCAAGTACCTTAGCACCGTCAGTCTCAAATTCACCGTATCCTGTAAATTCTGTTTTGGGAAGCGAGGCAAGGAAGGTCTTGGAAGCGGAGCTCCAGCCGGATAAGTTTGCTCTCGCGGCGCGTGCGCGCTCTTTCTGAAGCTTCATAAGCTCAGCAAACGTCTGTTCATCAATGTCAATATGATTCTCAAGAGCGATTTCTTTTGTTAAATCAATCGGGAAGCCGAATGTATCGTAAAGCTTGAAAACATCTTCGCCGGAAATTTTGTGACTGCCGTCTTTTACTGCGTCACGTACAAGGTTTGACAAAATGGAAAGACCTGCGTCTATTGTCGCGTCAAAACGCTCCTCTTCCATGCTGAGCACTTTTTTGATATACTCTTTTTTGTCGCCGAGTTCCGGATACGCTCCCACATTTTCTTCTATCACGATGTCGCACAGGTCGGAAAGAAAAGCATGCGTAATTCCGAGCAGCTTGCTGTGACGAGCCGCACGGCGTATAATTCTGCGAAGGACATATCCTCTGCCTTCGTTTGAGGGAATTATACCGTCGCAAATCATAAATGTCGAGCTTCTTATATGGTCGGTAATTACTCGAATGGATATGTCGTCCTTTGCGTTTTCGCCGTATGTTTTGCCAGCAACCCTGCAAACAGTGTCAAGAATGCGGCGTATGGTGTCAACTTCAAACATGTTGTCAACGCCCTGCATAACGCAGGAAAGACGCTCAAGACCCATGCCGGTGTCGATATTCTTCTGTGCAAGCTCTGTGTAGTTGCCTTTGCCGTCGTTGTTGAACTGGGAGAAAACGTTGTTCCAGATTTCCATGTATCTGTCGCAGTCGCAGCCCGGCTTGCAGTCAGGTGATCCGCAGCCGTACTTCTCTCCTCGGTCAAAGTATATCTCAGAGCAGGGACCGCAGGGGCCGGAGCCGTGTTCCCAGAAGTTGTCTGCTTTTCCGAGCTTAACTATTCTGTTTTCGGGAACGCCTATCATGTTTTTCCAGATGTCGTATGCCTCGTCGTCATTCTCGTAAACCGAAGGCCAAAGACGGTCTTTCGGCATCTCGAGAGTTTCGGTAAGGAATTCCCACGCCCATGATATAGCTTCTTTCTTGAAATAATCGCCGAAAGAAAAGTTTCCGAGCATTTCAAAATATGTTCCGTGACGAGCGGTGATGCCGACTCTTTCAAGGTCGGGAGTACGTATGCACTTCTGACAGGTGGTTACACGGTTTCTCGGCGGAGTAACTTCGCCTGTGAAATACTTCTTCATCGGCGCCATGCCGGAATTGATGAGCAGAAGGCTCTTGTCATTGTTGGGTACGAGTGAAAAGCTTTTAAGACGCAAATGTCCCTTGCTTTCAAAGAAAGATAAATACTTTTCACGCAGTTCGTTAAGTCCTGTCCATTTCATTTCTTATATCCTCTTTTACACAAAAATACATAGTATATAATACGCTAAACGAGCCTTATTGTCAAGCCTTTTTTAGCTCAAACAAGCGCTTTTGCGCAAAAAAGTAAAAATTCTATTTTAGCAAACGTTTAGCGGGTGGTTAAGAAGAATAGCAGAAAAACGTCCTTGAAAACTTAAAAGAAAAATATTTTTGATAAAATAGCCTTAAAATATATCAAAACTTAATCAAAACTTATTGAAACGCCGAATGAATTGTGATAAAATTAGAAAAAATAGGGTATCATTCTCAAAGGGAGGCGGAGTTGCCCTTGAAAGAGGCTCTTGCGGCGGCAGGATGGGGATTCTTATTTGTTGTCCTGTTTATTTTGCTTGCGGTGGTTTTGATTCTTTTAATGAACGTTAAATTAAGGATACGGATTGAGGATACCTTTACGTATTCCTTTGGCATAGGGCCTTTCGCTTTTGACAGCCAAAAAGCGCAGCAGCGCAAGAGAAAAGTGAAAAAGAAAACTCCGAAAATAATCAAGTTCACCGGAGAAAGCCGTTTCGGCGAGCTTGTATGCACCAAAGAGAAAGAGAAAAAGAAAAAAACTGAAAAAAGAGCAAAGCAGGAGAAAAGGCAGGCAGAAGAAGAAAAGAAAAGCCTGTTTGAACAAATAGAGCTTGTAAAAAGTATTGTAACCGAGTGGTTTGAAAGGTTCGGAAAGTATGCAGTTATAAAAATAAAAAAACTGCAAATGACAGCCGCGGCGCAAGAACCGTCCGACACGGCGGTCATGTTCGGTTTTATGAACGCAGCCTCAGGCACGCTCTTACATGTTTGCTCAAAATTCAGAGTATTTGAAATGAATCCGGAAAACGTGGCGGTATATTCGGATTTTACCGGGCAAAGCCCGGAACTGCGCGCCGATATACAGCTGAAGATAAAGGTGTGGCAGTTATTGATTTGCACACTCGGCGCACTGAAGGTGTACCTTGCGCAAAGGTAAAACCGCACAAACGCCCCAAGCGAGAAAAAAGGACAGGAAGGAAGTACGTACAAATGCAGGAAAGACAGCCAATGAGCGAGGTTATCAAGGAAACCATCGATAAGATGAAAAGCGTTGCCGACACAAAAACCGTCATAGGCGATCCAATCACCCTGATTGACGGAGTTTCCATCATTCCGGTTTCCCGGGTTGCGGTCGGAGTGGGACTTGGCGGTGGAGAGTACGGCGCAAGAAAGGATCGCAAAAAGACCGACACTGAAAAAGTTATAACAGATAACTTCGGAGGCGGAGGAGGAACCGGAATAACAGTAACTCCGGTGGCATTTCTTGTCGTAACTGCCGACGGACAGGCTAAACTTCTCAATATCGGTGAGAATACCGGATACGCCGGAGCCGCAATACTCGGTACTGTCAACGGATTGGACGCAGCTCTTGACAAGGCTCCGGATATTATAGAAAAGATAAAGGCTCTTATAAAGGGCAAAAAGTCAAAAAACGAAACCTGTGAGTGTGAAGTTCACATTGCGCAGGAAGATGTCGGAAAAAGTGAGAAATGAATAGCGCAGAATTTGTTTAATTCTCCGAATTCCGATAATTTAGCGTAAAAAATGAAAAAAACTATTGCAATTTTCAGTGTTTAGTGTTATAATACACGGTGTTGTCCTGTATAGTGACAGGAATTATGAAAAAATAATCAATTTGGAGGTGTCATAAATGGCAAAATGCGAGATTTGCGGCAAGGGCGTTACATTTGGCTGCAATGTATCCCACTCTCACAGAAAGACTAACAGAGCTTGGAAGCCCAACATAAGACGAGTAAAGGTAGTAGATAACGGAACACATAAGACTGTTAATGTATGTTCTCGTTGCCTTCGTTCAAACAAAGTAACCAGAGCCGTCTGATATAGACTTGCTCCGGCAGCGCAGGTTTGTAAACAAAGAGTCCCGGTTTTCCGGGGCTTTCGTTTTACGGTTAATGCTTTACAGTTAATTCTGATGTAAAAACGTAAAATTTAAAACATATCGCATTTCGTGACAACAGGAGTGAAAGAAATGAACGAAAAGAATGAAAAGAACGAAAATACAGTAATCGGCTGCACAGGAATACACCATGTAGCATTGTACAGCTCAGATTTTGAAAAATCATATGAATTTTATACAAAGGGCTTGGGTTTTAAGGAATTCCGCCGCTGGAAGTCAGGAGAAAAGACAATTGTACTGCTCGACTTAGGAGGCGGAGTGTGCGTGGAGCTGTTTTCAAACGGATCCTCCGGCTCCGATAACGACGGAATGGCAGGAGCATACGTACACCTTGCGCTCGCAGTAAAAGACAGCGCGGCTGCATTTGAAAGAGCAATAAAGTTCGGCGCCCGTGAAAAGATGGCTCCAAAGGAAATGGAGCTGCCGTCTGAGCCGCCGCTTCATGCGACAATTTCTTTTGTGTACGGTCCTGACGGCGAGCAGATCGAATTTTTCCAGGTGCACTGATAAATAAGCTGTTATTTTACTTTGCCGGTCAGGTAAAAAAGCTTATGTGTTGTTTATGAACTCAAATCCGATTCCGGTGTAGTAGTACTGCAAAATTTCATAGAAGTCACAGCCTTGGCTTGCGAGAGTGTTGGCTCCGTACTGGCTCATTCCGACGCCGTGCCCGTAACCGTAGCAGGTGAAGCTTCTCTCATCGCCGTTTTCGCCGGACGTTACTTCTGAAACGCTGAAAGTGTCAGAGCGCAATGAGAATGCCGATTGAATTTGTCTGGGCGTTGCGAAGTGTTCTCCGTCTGAAACTCCGGTACATATCCCGTCCGCATCGCAGCTGAAAATTAAATCACCGTAAAGTCCGTAACTTTCTAATACGGACTTTATTTTATTTTCAGAAAACCGAAAAGTTTGTGCGGTTTGATCTTTATCTTCTACCGCGGCAACCGGAACAAGGTAATCAAGCGCCCCTCCCCAAACCTGCGCACTTGAACGGGTGTATCCAAAACTTGATGCGTGGTATGCGGCAAGTATAGGTTCTCCGTTATAAACGGCAATAATTCCCTCGGTAGCTTTTACTGCGTCTTTAAGACGCTGGATATCATAATCAATTTCCTCGGTATCAATAAAGCTTTGACAGCAGCGATAATCGGTGCATACATCGCAGTCTGTGTGTTTGTCATGTAAAACAGCGTTTCTTACTGCAAATGTCCTGCACGCAACAGCCTGAGCCATAAGCGCCTGCATTTCAAAACTCCGGGGCATTTCGCCTGCCAATACGCAAAGCGTGTACTGCTCAAGATCCATCACCCTGTTTGTACCCAGAGCCGCATCGTAAACAATAATGCTTTTGATTTCAGGAAGTTCGCTTTTGAGCGGAATAACGCTTGCATTTTCATTTTTTTGATTATTCATTTTTTTATCGTTATTTTCAGACAAGATTTCTTGGCTTTCCAAAGAGTCAAGCTGCCTGTACATTGTACTCTCAGCACTGTTTAATTCCATGGACTGTACCGATTGAGTTGGCGAAGCGGATATGAAAAAGTGTGCAAATATAAATGAAATCAGAAGAACGGCAAAGCCGAAAAATATTGATAATGGCTTGGACATATTAAGTAAATGATAATTTTTTTGCATAATTTCAAATTCCCTCTTGCATTTTTGTAATCATTGTGGTACAATACTAACATTCCTATTCGGAAAACGGACAGCCGTTTTTTTGAGATACGGTTTACCACGGTAGAGTATATGCGAAAGGACTTTGATTTATGAACATGATGAACGATTACCCGGAGAAGCTCCTTGAACTTTCCGAGATATGCAAAGAGAATTATAAAATACCTGCAAGTGTGTTTGCCAATGCGAATGTAAAAAGAGGACTCAGAAACGCTGATGGCTCGGGAGTTGTTGCGGGAGCAACCAATCTCGGACTTGTTCACGGATATGTCCTGTACGAGGGCGAAAAACGTCCGGATGAAGGTAAGCTGTATTACAGAGGCTACGACGTTGAAAAACTTATAGACGCATATGTCAAGGAGAACAGATACGGATTTGAGGAGTGCGCGTTTATTCTTTTGTTCGGCAGCCTGCCGACAAGTGAGCAGTTAGACGCATTCAACGCTCTGAATGCCGAATATGCAACTCTTCCGCAAAACTTCACCGAGGACGTCATTATGCGTGCGCCTTCGCCTGATATAATGAATAAGATTCAGTCCGGAATAGTTTCGCTTTATTCGTATGATTCCAACCCTGAGGACATGTCGCTTGAAAATCAGCTCAAGCAAAGCATACAGATTATTTCACGTCTTCCTATTATTGCCGCACATGCCTACTCGGTTAAAAGACACGTTTTTGACCAGGATAGCCTGCTTTTACACCGTCCTCTTCCGGGACTTGCCTGTGCGCAGAATTTCATGAGAATACTTGGCCAGGACGTATCGTTTGATGAAAAGGAAGCAAGGCTTCTTGACCTGTGCCTTGTGCTTCATGCAGAGCACGGCGGCGGAAATAACTCAACATTTGCCTGCCGTGTGCTTTCGTCAGCCGGTACGGATATATATTCATCAATTTCAGCCGCAGTCGGTTCTCTCAAAGGCCCTAAGCACGGCGGCGCTAACATAAAGGTAGATAACATGTTCACAGATATAAAGGAGCATGTAAGAGACTGGAACGACGACGATGAAATCCGCGCCTACCTTGAAAAAATACTCAATAAAGAGGCAGGGGACGGAAGCGGTCTGATATACGGAATGGGACACGCAATTTATACCAATTCCGATCCTCGTGCAATAGCTCTCAAGAAGTACGCAAAAGAGCTTGCCGGTGAAAAAGGATTCAAGGACGAGTTTGAACTTCTCCAGAAGATAGAAACTCTTTCTCCGGACGTGTTCCATAAGGTAACGGGAAATTCAAAATTCATGTGCGCAAATGTGGATATGTATTCCGGGCTTGTTTACCGTATGCTCGGAATTCCGAGAGAGTTGTTTACTCCTTTGTTCGCTACGGCAAGAGTAGCCGGCTGGTGTGCACATAGAATTGAAGAAATACTTACCGGCGGAAAGATCATCCGTCCTGCTTATAAAACGAATTACAACATTAAGGAATATGTTCCGATAGACGAGAGAATGTAATTTGTGTGTTTATACAAAAATATGAGAAAATAATTGTTTAACTTAACATATTTGGAGCTATTTCAGCTGTTGTTCATGAAATCGACTTGACATTTTCACTTGAAAAGTGTATCATAATAGTGAACTTAGGAGATACGTCTCTTAGGAAATTAAATGTAAAGGGGCAGTAATTATGCTGAAGATTTTCGCAGGACTTAAAGGTTCAGGCAAGACCAAACATTTGATCGAGCTGGTTAATTCCGCCCAAAGTACGACCAATGGGAATGTCGTTTGTATTGAGATGGGAACAAAATTGATACACGAGATCAACTCGGCGACAAGGCTTATCAATATTGCCGATTACGGTGTTGATGACTGGCAGAAGCTGTATGGATTTGTATGCGGAGTGCTCGCAAGTAACTACGATCTGACCGATTTATTTATAGATTCAGCTCTTAAGATATGTAAGAACGATATGGACGGTTTTGAAGAATTTGCCGGTAAGGTAAAGCCTCTTTTGGATAGCCAGAACGTAAACTTTGTTATGACGGCGTCGGTAGAGGTAGAGAAAATACCGGACAGCCTTAAGCCGTATTTAGTATGATTTAGTATCTTGCCGCAGTTGTTCTTTTAAGTACTAAGGTGCTGTTATGACGGCGGCGGGAGTTTGAGCCTTTGAATGATTATGAAAAGGGGCTGTTTAAGAAGTCCCCAAGAAGTCGAGGATGAAGATCCTCGATTTTTTGTATAGAAGAACGGCCGAACCCATAGCGGAATCAGCCGTTTTGTGGTATAATAGAGTCGATGAAAACAACATTTAACCACGGTGAATATTATACACCAATTCAAATGAAAATTCCAGTAGATTTGGAAAAAATTATTGAAATTTCTGATCCAATCTACACATTCAACGAAATTATGAACCAAATCGACCTATACAAATATTTTGCCGGTAAGGAGAGCAAAATAGGTCGCCCGAGATTTGATTGCGTGAAATTGTTGAAAATCATTCTGTTTGCCTTTATGGAAAATGGTTATGCATCTCTAAGAGAAATTGAAAAACTGTGCAAAACAGACATTCGCTTCATATGGTTGCTTGACGGATTAAAAGCACCGTCATACTCAACCATATCAAATTTTATGAATGAAATGTTGGTTGAAAGCATAGAAGATATTTTCAATGATATAAATTCATATATGTTCGCACAAGAAAATGTGGACTTGAATCATGTGTATATAGACGGCACGAAGTTTGAAGCTAATGCCAACAAATATACCTGGGTGTGGAAGAAAGCCTGCAGAACAAGCCGTGAAAGAACATATATGTATCTTACACAGCTGATACAAAAAATAAATGAAACCGATTTGCTTGGTTTTAGCTTCAAAATCGGCGTCAGAAAAGAATATACCATTGAGTATGTTGAATATATAATTGAACAGTACCAAAGGATATTGGGAATAGATGTGACATCCTTTGTTCACGGCAGCGGAAAAAGAAAGTCTTTGGAGCAGAAGCACTACGAAAAACTTGAGGAATATCTGAAAAAATTAAAGAAATATGCCCATCATATTAGAAT
>QAKH01000105.1 GCA_003343885.1 Clostridiales bacterium
AGAATATGCGGTGATGAGAGAAACAGCTATTCAAAGACTGACAATGATGCTACGTTCATGAGAATCAAAAGAGATTACATGGGAAACGACCAATTACTGCCTGCATACAATGTTCAGCTTGGAATATGCGATGAGTACATAGCAGTAATGGATATTAAGCAATATGCCTCGGATATGGAATGCTTTGTACCTCTGATGGAAAAATTCAACTGTACTTACGGCTTTTATCCTTGTTATCCGGTAGCTGATGCAGGTTACGGAAGTTACAACAATTATCTGTATTGTGAACAGCATGGTATGGAAAAATATATGAAGTTTACTATGTTCAAAAAAGAAACAACGGACAAGAAATACAGAGAAGATCCGTTCAGAGCCGTTAATTTTCAAAGAGATGCAGATGGTAATCTGATTTGTCCTAACGGAAGAAAGTTTGAGTATTTGTATGACAGAGCCGTAAAAGGCAACAAATACGGCAGAACAGAGGAATTTTATCAATGCGAGGATTGCAATGATTGTCCTTATGCCGACAAGTGTAAAAAAGGAAACAGCAACAGAACTATCAGGATGAATGAAGAACTGACTTCCATTCACAAAGAAGTTCTTGACAATTTATCTTCCACTCATGGTTTGTTGCTAAGAGCAAATCGGTGTATACAAGCGGAAGGCACTTATGGAATAATCAAGTGGGACAGACAGTACAAGAGAATACGAAGAAGGGGCTTAAAGTCCGTAATTTTTGAATTTACGGCAATTTGTATTGGTTTTAACCTTTACAAATTCCATTTAAAAAAGCAAAAACGGTTGTTAGCTGCATAACTTTTAATGAAAATATTTCAAAATTTGCTCATTTTAATATGAGTTTAGTTTTTATACCCAAAATTCAATGTTTTTTCACAACATTACAAAAAAGGACCTCGTTTTGAGATCCTTTTCGTTTTTTACGGGCTTTTTAAACAGCCCCATTTTTTGTCAAATTTTTCCAAACTGTTGATTTTTACCAATATGTATTATATAATTCCCTTGTAAAATTAAACATCTCGTAAAGTCTTATATCTGAAAGGAACCTACTTATGGAAAACTTTGATGTTGTAGTTTGCGGATGCGGAAGCGCCGGATTTTGTGCTGCCGTAAGTGCGGCAAGAAACGGCTGCGGCACTTGCCGTAAAACACAGCGGCGGCAATACCGAAGAACTGAATATTGCGCTTGTAAAGTCCACTCTTACCAATAACGGATGTATTGTGCCGGGCGTTACGGAATTTGATTCTTTTGAGCACATGATGTCGATAGAGTATCCTCCCCTTTCCGTTTAAAAATATTACCGCGGCTGACCTAGCAGTTATTCTGCTTTAAAAATATTGCAGTTACCCAGTAAAATACAAATAAGTCATATGAGGTACAACGATATGAATAATTTGAAAGTACAAAATAAGGTGAATTTTTTAAAAATCGGCGCAACACATTTTACCGGTAAAATTGACGAGTATGTATCAGAATTTTTTAATAACCGTGTTTTGAGTGATTTCGCTAAAAATGAAATTTTTGCCGAAGCAGAGGACGCACTGAAAAATCCACGTGATGACAGAACAATCGTCGGTGAATGGAGTGGCGAATTCTGGGGAAAGCTTGAAATCAGCGGCTGCCGTGTCTACGAATACACAAAAGATGAAAAACTGCTCGATTTTTTAAAGCAATCGGCTCACCGTGTTTTAAGCTACGCAAGAGAAGACGGTTACGTCAATTCCTACAAAGACTCATCAAACGTATTTGCGCCCTCCGCTCCGGATGCACGTGCTCTTGTAGGTTGGGACTGCGACTGGAACTGGAACATCTGGTGCAGAAAGTATACGCTTTGGGGGCTTATTGAATGCGGTGTTCTTACAGGTGACAGTGAACTTATTGACGGGGCGCACAAGCTCGCCGTTCAGCTTATAGATGAGCTGAAAAACAAGGGAATAAACATAAACGACACAGGCACAGCAAGCTTCCACGGAGTTCCGAGCGCCTCGATTATGAAGCCGATGATACTGCTATACAAAATAACCGATGATAAAAAGCTGCTTGACTTTTGTCTTTCAATAGCTGATGACTGGGACAGAGCTGACGGACGCTGCCCCAATCTCATTCGCAATGCGCTTTCCGGTAAACCTGTGCACGAATGGTATCCTTCCTCACAGAACTGGGCAAAGGCATATGAAACTATGTCGTGTTACGAGGGACTAACCGAGTTATACAGAGTGACAGGCAACGAAAAATATCTGAATGCTGTGCAGGCGTTCTACGAGCTTTTAAAGGAACATGAGTCAAACGTTCTCGGTTCTGTCGGATTCGGCGATATTTTTGCCAACGCCTCAAAAATCGAAAACGCATATTCAGAGCCCTGCGATGTTATCCACTGGATAAGGCTTTGCACCGAGCTGTTTTCGCTCACCGGAAATCCATGCTACATGGACTCGGTTGAAAAAGCTTTTTATAACGCATATCTTGCCGGCTTTTCCGATGAGGGTAAATGGGGCATGCGACGAGTCCGCTCGAGCGGCAGACATGCTCCTGCTTGGGGGCAGTCGTCCTGTAAGTACAATCACTGCTGTGTTGACAACATGCCAAGAGGATATTTGAACGTAACTTCAAGCACGGTTATGGAATCTGCAAATGAGCAAGGCGTTATATACATCAATCAATATTGTCCGTTTGAGAGCGTTGTTTGCGGCGGAAAAACAAAAATTTTATGTTCTGACGGATATTTGTCGGGCGGAAAGGTTACATTTACAATTGACAGTAAAATTCCTCTGATGTTAAATATCAGAATTCCGTCTTTTGCGGGTAAAAACGCTAAAGTTGACGGTATTTCACAGGTTACACCCGGATCTTTTTCAACTCTTAACGTAAATCCGGGTATTACTGAAATACATGCCGATTTTGATTTTTCTCCGGTACTTCATGATATGGATAAAATTGATATGGATAAAATTCATAATTTTTTAATGGATGATTTTAACTATTTATTTTTAATGGCAGGAATAATGCCTGAGATATCAAAAATTCCAATAACTATAAATGTATTAAACAATGGGTTGAGTGAGTGTCCTAAAGGAACAGAACCATTTGCGCAAATAGAATTATCAAATTCAAAATATGTTTATATCACAATATCCGATGACCCGAAGATAGACATGAGTCAAATAGCGGATGGTGATGTTTGTGATTTAAAAGATGTTTCAAATATGTATGATGCAATGGAATATATATCTAAACATCATAAATTATTATTATTACATTGGAAAAATGCAATAGATGATACTGAGCTTATACATTCTTTAACATATTGTGCAGAAAATGATTTTTCCGATAGTGTTGCATTGGAACATACATTTTTAAGGTATAATAAAAATATTCTGACAGAAAATGCATGCTCCGGTGATATGCTTGAAGAATTATTAGAAATGGGCAATTTTGACAGCTATATAACGGGGATATTACCACATATTTATGCAACATTTGATGGCTCTGAAAAGTATAAACACCATGGGGCAAGAGCTAAAGTGAAAGTGGCACCAGGAAAATTTATACCTGTTTCAATATCTGAAAAGTCAAGGGTTTATATAGGCGAAAAAGATTCAGAGACTATGCCAACTGCTAAACAACTTGGGATAAAACAATCCGAGTATGAAATTCTTAAAATAGGAATGGATTATATTTCTAAATATCATGAATTGTTTTTATCCCATTGGAATGGAGAAATAACAGATGATCAATTAGGAGACATGCTATATTATATACGAGAAAATAATTCCACAGATGATAATGATGATACTTATGAAGATTACCCCGAAAAAGATTTCAGAATTGAGCGCTGGTTATGGGAACCTGCCGGAACACCCCATGTTAACCGTGACAGCATGATGAAAAAACAGTGTTCTTACATTACCTACGGACCGCTGCTTTTAGCGCAGAGCAAAAAACTCGGAGCAAGTGAAAAGGATATGTTTGATTTTTCAAGTGTACACGGAAAAAATTACAAGATTTCGGCTGAACTTGACAAGGAAATACCTAAAAACGTTTTTCTAAATTTTAAAGTCACACTTGATAACGGAAAAGACAAAATAGAGAAACGTATGTGTGATTACGCAAGCGCTTCTGACTCATATTCAAACCTTGATGACAAATTTTTTAACGTATATCTGTAATTTAAAAGTTGTAACGGAGCATATACGGTGCATGAAATTTTTAAAACTATAAAGAATGAAAAATACAATTAAAAATACGAAGTGAGGGAAGTTTTATGGAAGCAATAGAAAATTTATTGACAAGAAGAAGCATAAGAAAATACAAGCCGGATATGATACCGGAGGACATTCTCGAGAAAATTCTTACTGCCGGGACATATGCCGCAACCGGCATGGGCAGGCAATCCCCGATAATAATTGCTGTAACCGACAAAAATACCCGTGACAGGCTGTCAAAAATGAATGCAGCCGTCATGGACTCCGATTCGGACCCGTTTTACGGAGCGCCGGTTGTTTTGGTAGTTCTCGCTGATAAATCGATAGGAACTTATAAGTACGACGGTTCGCTCGTAATGGGTAATCTTATGAACGCCGCTCACGCCCTCGGAATTGCAAGCTGTTGGATACACAGGGCTAAAGAAGAATTTGAAAGTGAAGAAGGAAAAAAGATTTTGAGAAGCCTTGGGATAACAGGAGATTACGAGGGTATTGGTCACTGTATTCTCGGTTATGCTGACTGCGATATTCCTTTGCCGAAGAAACGAAAAGAAAACTACATCTATCGTATAAAATAAGGAAGCAAAACAATATTTATTGTATAAAACAACGATTGGAGGAACACAAAATGCTCACTTCCGGAACAAAGGCACCGGATTTTACTTTAAACGATAAGGACGGAAATAAAGTTTCCCTATCGGATTTTTCAGGCAAGAAAGTGGTCGTATATTTCTATCCTAAATCAGGCACACCCGGGTGCACAAGGCAGGCATGCGCATTTTCAGCCGCTGCAGATGATTTTACGAAAAGAAATGTTACCGTTATCGGAATAAGCAAAGACTCTCAGACAGCTCAGTTCAATTTTACGCAGAAATACGGACTAAGCTTTATTGTTTTATCAGATCCGGAATTAACAGCTATAAAAGACTATGACGTATGGCAGGAAAAGAAAATGTACGGAAAGACATCTTTCGGGGTGGTCAGGACAACCTACGTCATAGATGAAAAAGGGTATATCGAAAAGGTATTTTCAAAAGTTAAGCCGGACACAAACGCAGAAGAAGTTATCAAGTATCTTGACGGAGATAAGTAACGCTTAACTGAAAATCATCGGCATATAACAACTCAAAAGCACAATAGAACTTAAGACAGATTATTTGTTTTCCATATTTTTTGAAAAATTTTTTCTAAAAATATTAAAATATGTATATTAGATATTGAATTATTGACACCGTAAAATATGCGCTTTCGCATTTTGAAGCATACGGCGGTATAATACGCCCCAACTTCGGGCTTACCCTTGAACAGTCATGGGAAGCTGATATCGGTCTCCCCACTAAAAAGGGCCTAACCGTAAAAAAGGCACCGGAGGGGACACTTTCACAGTATGATGTAATTTTTGAAATGAATGGAATTCCGGTATCAAGTATAGCCGATTGGAATGAAGCTATCAAGTCGACATTCAACGGTGTTTCGGCGAACATACGTTACAAGGTCGGCGGAGAAAACGGAGAAATTAATGGAAGCTGCAGACGTTGAGATTGTTCAACATTCGGAACTCTTGCGTGAAGACGGTAAATTGTTTACAAGGTTCACTGTTCTCTCAACAGATGAAAAAACAAGCGCAGTTTATTCTGATGTATATGCCTGCAGCGTAGGCGGTCAAATCTGTGTTGTCACATTTGCCACTGAGGAGATGTATCACTCGGATTACAACCGTGACATTTGCAGAGCCATAGTTGCTTCAATCAAGTAAAAGCAACAATCCCCCTGCATACTGTTTTAAACAGCGGTACAAAGTTTGTACCGCTGTTATTTTTTGCTGTTAATAATGACAGTATTGTTGACAGAAAATTACCGGCATGATATAATAATTGCGAACAATAATACGTTTTTCCGTGTCATTGTTCGCATGTATATAAACGCCGCAGATCCTTTGTAAATGAACCGGATTCCTTTGCTTTTCACATCTTTCAAAAGACATGCGACGGAGTGTTTCCTCACATTATTTTATGTAAAAAAAGCGTGTGTGACACCTTTTGCAGTTTTCTCCTTCAGCGGCATTTTTACAAAAATCTGATTATTGTATGGATAAGGAGCGATAAAATGATTAAGCTTTCACCTTCGGTTCTCGCTTGCGATTTTTCTGTGTTCGGCGACGAAATAAAAAAAGTTACTTCTGCCGGTGCTGAGTACATACATTTGGACGTTATGGACGGTCATTTCGTGCCTAACATATCCTTCGGCATACCGGTTGTCGAAGCAGCAAGAAAGGTCACAGACGCGGTTCTTGATGTCCACTTGATGATATCTTCCCCCGAACGCTATGTTGAAGATTTTGCCCGTGCGGGTGCAGATATTCTTACTTTCCACTATGAGGCGACAAATCAACCAGATAAACTGATAGAGAAAATTCACTCTCTCGGCAAGCTTGCCGGAATTTCTATTAAGCCGGCAACTCCGAGCTTTGTACTCGAGCCCTATATTTCCTCAGCCGACTTATTGCTTATCATGACGGTCGAGCCGGGATTTGGCGGTCAAAAGCTTATACAGAGCTGTATAGACAAAGTAAGAGAAGTGAAAAACATGTGCAAGACCTTCGATTGTTACCCGGAAATTGAAGTTGACGGCGGTATTACAACAGACAACGTAGGACTATTGATTTCAAACGGGGCAAATGTAATTGTCGCCGGTTCTTCTGTTTTCAAATCAAATGACGTTCCGGGCACGGTTAAATTATTGAAGAACGATTTATAGGACTTACATGAATAAATTTCTATTGCTTTTATGAAATATAAACACTATAATTATATTGTAAAAACCGCAGAAAGGAAAATTTGATAAATGGAAAAGAAAACGGCAAAAAAACTTGACTGCTCACCTGCCGATGATAAGAAAAAAGCTCTTGAGACAACACTTTCACAAATAGAAAAAGCATATGGCAAAGGTGCAATAATGAAGCTCGGCGAAAACGCTTCCATGAATGTTTCAGCCGTTTCCACCGGCTCGCTGACACTCGATATGGCACTTGGTATCGGAGGCGTGCCGAGAGGACGTATTATCGAAATATACGGTCCTGAATCTTCCGGTAAGACTACTGTTGCGCTGCACGTAATAGCCGAAGTGCAAAAGCTTGGCGGTGAGGCTGCTTTTATTGATGCGGAACATGCGCTTGACCCCGTTTATGCAAAGGCTTTGGGAGTAAACATTGACACTCTGCTCGTTTCTCAGCCTGACTACGGCGAACAGGCATTGGAAATTACCGAAGCTCTTGTTCGTTCGGGCGCTGTTGATGTTGTAGTAGTTGACTCTGTTGCTGCGCTTGTACCCAAAAACGAAATTGACGGCGAAATGGGAGACAGTCACGTAGGACTTCAGGCTCGCCTTATGTCACAAGCCCTCAGAAAACTTTCCGGGGCAATCGCCAAGTCCAACTGTATTGTACTCTTTATAAACCAGCTTCGTGAAAAGGTCGGCGTTATGTACGGCAATCCCGAGACTACTCCCGGCGGCAGAGCTTTGAAGTTTTATGCCTCTGTCAGAATTGATATTCGACGCACTGAGCAGATAAAAGAGGGCTCTGAAATTCTCGGAAACCATACAAGATGCAAAGTTGTTAAAAATAAAGTGGCTCCGCCGTTTAAAACAGCGGAATTTGACATACTTTACGGAAAAGGCATATCAAAGGAAAGCGAGATAATAGAACTCGGCGTTATGCTTGATATAATCAACAAGAGCGGATCCTGGTTTTCTTACGGAGACCAGCGTATCGGTCAGGGAAAAGACAAGGTTCGTGAATTTCTCGCTCAAAATCCTAAAATTTCTGATGAAATTGAGGAAAAGATAAGAGAAGCTCTCAAAGAAAAGCCCATGGAGGTTCTCGACGGTGAGTCAGAGGACGAAAACGGAATTGTCATAACCGAAGAGTTTGGTGAATAAGATGTTTATCACATCAGCACTTTTGTCAAAAGGCGGCAAAGAAGTGCATTTGAAAACCGAAGACGGTCTGTTTTATTCAATTTCGGTGCCTGACGCTAAAATTTGCGGTATATACGACGCCGTAACCGACGATTCCCTGCTTCCGTTAGAAACAGACGGAGAATTTATAGAATTTTGTTCCGAAAAGCTAAAATGTATACACTACGCCGCATATTTGTTGAGCTTCGGAGACAAGTCACGCAAGGCGTTGCTTTTCAAGCTGAAAACAAAAGGTTTTGACAAGGAGCTGTGTGAGGCTGCGCTGGAGGTTCTTGAAAACAGCGGGCTTATCAATGATGAAAGTCTTTGTGCGAGAAAGCTTGAGTCGATTGCAAAATCCAGGCTTTACGGCCCAAGACGTCTTAAGAGCGAGCTTTTGTCAAAAGGTTTCTCTTCAGACATCATAGATGATGCTTTTGACAGTGTCGATTTAGATTTTGACGATCTGCTCGAACAGCTGATAACGAAACTTACACGAAGCAATATGCCGGAAACTGATAAGGAATTATTATCTTTAAAAAATAAACTTGCACGATACGGGTATGATTATAGTTCTATTGACAGACTTCTAAAGGATTTTTCCGACTGATTTATACTTTACAAAAACTTGAATTAAAGGAGTTGATAAATATATGACTTATATTTGGCTCGGAGTAGCTATACTTGCTGTTATTGTTGAGGCGATTACCGTTCAGATGGTAGCTATATGGTTTGCTCCTGCCGCTCTCGTAGCCATGGTATCAAACCTTTTAGGTGCGCCGGTCTGGCTTCAGGTCATGATTTTTGTACTTATTTCTGCACTTTGCGTAGCCTTTCTATATAAAAAGCTACGGAAAAATATACATGACAACTGTGCGAAAACCAATCTTGACGCCATTATAGGTTCAACAGCCATTGTGGAAAACGAAATTCCGCCGCAGGGACTTGGCAGAGTGAAAGTAAGAGGCATGAGCTGGCAGGCTTATTGTGAGGAAGGCGCAAAAGTCGGCGAACATCTGACTGTCACCGCAATTGACGGAGTTACGCTGAAATGCGTAAAGTCAAGCAATCAAACATATGCGAGTCAAGGTCCCGTTGAAGCAACACCTGAAAAACACATGATGTACAAATAATATAAAACAAAAAAAGGTTTTGTAAAGTTAAAATGAAAAAATAGCATAATGATTTCACAAAATTGCGCCGATTTTTGCCAAATAGCTTTTAAATGCTCGACTGAAATTTGTCAAGGGTAAAATGAACGTGCCAAAGCACGCCCTATGAGATCCTGTCCTTCGGGTACAAATCACAGTGCGACCATTTGCATATTAATTAAGGGAAAAATCAGCTAACGAGCAGCAAAGAGTTTCGCTGACGTTCTGAACATTTAAAACCGGCAACTTCAGCAGGGGTTAGATTAGAAAGTGAACTGTGAGGTCTTATGAAGTTGTAAAAGAAAACAAACATCATAATCATACTGTTAGCACTTTCAAATGAATTAAAGCCATAACGAGTTTTGTACCAGTATTT
>QAKH01000098.1 GCA_003343885.1 Clostridiales bacterium
CGGGTCAGCCGGACGGAGATGTTTTTCTCCGAAAGCCCCATAAACTCGGCTATATCCTTGTAGCTGTCGGCAAACCAATATCGGCGCATGAAAATGACGCGGTTATCGACGGTCAGCGTGTCCAAAAATTCTTCGATGATACAGGCTAACTCTCTGATTTCGATTTCATCTTCCACGGTTTTCCTGTCTGCGATACAGCCCTCAATTTCCTCTAAGGCAATTTTGTAGTTTCCGCCTCGTTTGGCGGCTTCCTTTCTCCAATAAATTTTGAGAGAAATGTTCCGAACAATTTTCACAATGTAGCTAAGCAGCGGGTTTGGTCTTGCCGGAGGAATAGCGTTCCACGCACCTAAGTATGCGTCGTTTACACATTCCTCTGCGTCCTGTCGGCTGTTCACAATGTTGTACGAGAGATTGTGACAGATTTTTCCGTATTTATTGTCCAGTTCCAGTATTCCCTGTTGGTCACGCTCGAAAAAAAGGTTTATAATTTTTTCGTCGTCTGTCATCTCACCGCCTCCTTTCCGGCTTCACCTATATACTACGGTTTCAGCGGCAAAAACTACATCAGAATTAAAATTTTCTCAAATCAGTGTACCGCTTTCGCAAAAAAACGCAGAGGCTCGTATTTCAAGCACCTGCGTACTTACTTAATTAAATCTTTTCAGTTTTCAAAACTTTGGCGTCAGGAGAAATTTCTATTTGCTCGCTGTATCTCACCAGATCAATAACGCAGTTTTCCCCTACTGCGACAATACGCCCGGAAACCGTAGGAGCAACAACATTTTCAAGTGCTATAACGTCTCCTTCGATAAAGTTTTCTATGCGCACGCTTTCAGTATTGTTTTTTATAAGCGATGAAATAAGAGGCAATCTTCGCTTAACGTTTGTTTTAATATCTCTGCAAATTATAATTTTACTTCCGCCAATGCTTCCTATATGCATGCCTTGGTTGTGCCTTATTGTAATTTCTTCCCCGTTTAACAGCCCTGCACAGTTGATCGAACCGCTTATATCTACAATTTCAGCCTGGGCGTCGGCTCCGACCGAGATTTTACCGGAGGCGGCAAGCCTCCTGCATTTTAGTGAGCCGCCTATACTTGCACTTCCGGATATTGTCGCTTTTTCTTCAATGGTCAAATTTCCTTTGCATGACATAAATCCTGACACAGTCAAATCTCCGGATATAATGTTATTACCAAAAGACGCATGACCGGACACCTTGAAATCTTGTGCGCATTCTATGCTATCTCCGCTGGCGGAGCCGGAACAGTGAAAATTCGTACACCGTATAAATCCTTGCAGCGAACCTCTTCCGCTTATTCTGATATTCTCATATTCACCTGCCGCTATTTGTCCCATTCCTGAAATTCCTATATCCATATTTATACTCCTTTCTATTTTAAATAAATTTTAAAAGCTATAAATTAAAAATCTTTTCAGTTATATCCTCAGATTCTCCGTTGCCTTTATCTAAATACACAGCATGTATTTCATCAAGATAAAATGTTTTATCGCCAAACACGGTCTTTAATATTATTAAAGATCTTTTTTCTTCCTTCATGTTTAACTGTTTTGCCAGTTCATCCAGTGAATAATCATCTTTTTGCGTTTGTATAAGCTCAACGCGCTCACATATCAGCTTTTTTGGAAAAAAGGTTTCTTGCCCTGTAATTGTTGACTTTTTTATAAACCACTCCTCAGGAATTAGTCCTTTTCTTTTCCAGCGGTATAGTGCTCCGTACGATATTGAATACTTGTCTAACAACTCTTTTTTTGATATTAAATCTTGTTCCATTGAATCCTCCCGTGCGCGTAACAATGTTACGATAATATAATAGCATAACATTGTTACGTTGTCAACAGAAATAGTAAAATTATAAAAACTTTATGATAAGCAAAAAGCTCCGTCAGTGCGGCAAATAAACACACTTGACAGAGCTTTATAAATTCAGTTAAACAAAAGTCAGTTTTTAGTCTTCAAATCCGCCATAATCTTGATTGAATTCCTCAACACTGATCAGAGCTGCGCTTTCTTGTGATGCGTAGAAAGAAGCAAAATCACGGGTTGTTGTTTTGGCAATATCTCTTCCTACTGACTGAAGCGGACCGCCGGCAACGTATCCGATATCATATACAATACTTGCTCTTACGATATCCATCATCTCTTCGGACTCGTCGTCTCTTGCGTACTTGGTCTTAAGTGAAACATCATAGAACGCAGGCACTACGTCACGAGAGCCGTATGCACAAAGTGCTTCTATTATTGCGCCGGTTCTGTTAACGTCAGAAACTGTTATCGGGATAACTATAAGCGGAGCTGCTCCGTTAATTACAGTCGCATACTCGTCATCTTCATCGAATTTAGGATACGGGATTATACCGAAGTCGTCGTCCATGTTACGAAGTCCCTTTGCGCTTCCCAAGCTTCCGGTCGACATCATGGATCTTCCGCTTGAGAAAATATCCGGACCTGTATAGTTTATATTGCCCTCTGTAAAGTGAAGAAAGCATGCTTCGTTTTCCATAAGGCTGAAAAATTCATCAAAGATCTCAACAGTCTTATTGGAATAAAGAGTAAGCTCAAGTCTGCCCTCTTCATTCTTATCATAAATCTTCTGTCCGCCCGTATAGAGAATATTTATAGGGGCGTTCCACTCAGTCGTAGTAATTCCAAACTGGTCGTCTTCCGGATTCATGACACCGTCACCGTTGAGGTCATCTCCGCCCTTCTTGGCAAGATACGCGAACTCGTCAAACGTCCATTCTCCGTCTCTTACAAGCTCATAAGGATAGTCGTAACCAAGCTCGTCAAAAATTCTCTTGTTGAAAAGTATACACATTGCATTGCTCAGACCGTTTATGGATATGTCGCCGTCAAGCACATATAGTCTGCCGTTGAGCGTACAGCTCTCTACTATGTTCTGAGACCACCAGGGTTTGTCAAGATGTATCGTTTCTATTTCGTGAACATTATACGCCGCTCCTTGCACAGCATAGGCGAACGCCGCACGTGAATGGGTAAATATAATGTCATACGCATCGTCGCCGGCAAGAATTGAGTTGAGAGCGTCTGTCTCGTAATTGTTATGAGATGATTCTGCCGCCGTTATGGTGATGCCGTATTTTTCCTCTACCTGCTTGTTTCTGCGGTATATGGCATCATCAACCACATCTTCCGGAGGTTCTTCAAAGTATTGATCCTTTGTAGCGCCTTTTCTTACAAGCATACGAAATTCGTATCCGTCATAACTCTCGGTTGAGAGATCTGATTCGTAGTCTATTTCAGCATCAGGATCCGTCTCTGATGACTGATCATCAGAAGTTTGTGTCTGATTCTGATCACCTGTCTGATTTACGACCTCGTTACTGTCATCACAGGCAGAAAAAGCAAAAACCATTCCCGCTACCAAAAAAGCAGCAAAAATCTTTTTGAACATTACAATTCTCCTTTTTGAAATAAGATAAGGTTATTATACCATATTTCACAAGGAATTGTAAATAATCAATGTTTACAAATAAATTTTATATTTTTGTGTAAAACCATCAAATCTCAAAAAACATTTCAACTCTGCTCTATTTAATTAACACGTATCCGGATATTGAAATATTATTAAATTCTCCGGAAACTTTATCCATTTCAATGCTAAGAAATTCTAAATAAAAATCTGTTTCATTGTCGAGTGAAAATACTCTTTGCCCGGAATCATCAGGATCCGCCGCCAATATCTCTTCTGCCAGCGTCAAAACCGGATATGTTTTTGTATCGCACTCCGGCACGCCGCTTACAGTCAACAGCATCTGGTCTGACGAATTTTTGGATAAAATGAAATTCTCGTCTATTTTTACAACATACCTATATTCCGATACATCAAGTCCCTGTTCGGCAAAATCATATATTCCGCAATATATCCATTCGGTATTTTGATAATCGCTCTGTTCGCCGTAGTATCTATCAAAACCGAAAATGTCTGAAAACTCCTTATCCCGGACTTTTTCTATATACTCAGGCAAGTCAATTCCGTTACTGATAATATACGAATAAGCCGAAGTAATCATTTCCTTATCTTTATCAGATATCTCCGAAGATACCGGAAGTATTTCTCCGTTTTCCGAAAGCATACCGTTTTGTTTCAGCATACCTTTAAGCATACCCGATTGCTGCATAACCGGCAAATCAATAAAGTTGAGCGGAGTTACTGTCAGAATAAGCACGAGCGCCGCCGCAAAAATTAACGGTTTTCTCGTTCCTAACTCTTTGACAAACGAACCTATCACGAAAGACACTGTCACGGCAATAAAGCAAACCGAAAGCACACGTGCGCTTGTAAGTCCGTATGCGGCTATGCGCACGCCGAGCGACACGCATTGGACAGCGATGACGGGAAGCATGATAATTCCGACATATTTCCGGAAAAATTTAACAAGCGCAATTTCTTTGCTGTATCGAGAAAGTGCAAAAAGCAAAAACAAATATCCTGCGCTTGCGAGCGTTGCATAGGGATTTACTCCGCCCGACGGGAGCGAAAACGACAGTACTATTTTTATAAGGTACAGGTACAGCACGCCGAGCAAAAGCAAAAACACGGGAAGCACGGCGTAACAGAGAACGGCTCTGTACACTCCTGATGGTTTTTGTTTTTCTTCTTCACCCGGCAAAGGAAGTCCGGAAATAAATACAAGTCCTGATACAGCCGCCGAGACAAAAAAGAGAGCCGACATGATATTGAAAATATCCCACTTGTCATAGACAAGCATGTAAAAAGCGCCGAAGCAGACAAGAAGCCCGACAAATAATACCATACCTATGAGTACGGCAAAAAATACTGACCCGATTATTGTTGACGCCGCTTTAAGAAGATCATCTTTGCGCACAAGCATGAACAGCGCCGCCGCAACAGCCGCAAGAACAATTCCGACTGCCGCAATTAAAATATAAGGACTTTCAAACGCGCAAAGCAGCGTGAAGCATATTATTGTCAATACGGCTGGCAGACCAACTGAGATTAGACGGTAAAACGGCTTTATTCTCTCGTGCGAACATTCATACGTTTCGCAAAACAGAGATAAACAGACCGAAACAAGCACGCCTGCGTAGAGAGAAAACAACAGATTTCCCCACTGAGAAAAGTTATATTTGCTGAAAATCATAAACAGTTCGACAGCAAGAGCCGCAACAAGTAAAAACGCCGCAAGCGGGAAACGTGAAAGTCCGGTAATACGGCTCAAAAACGATTCTTTGATTTTTTGCTTCAGTTTCATGTTCAACGCTCCTTTAACTTATATTTTAAGACTCTGTGACGGCAAAATCCTGTGATTGTCTGATTTACTGCTGGTTTTCTTCTCTTATGACTTTCGACTTTTCGTCTGAAAGCGACAGACTGTCATGCAAAATCTAATAAAACCATGACTGTTATTCATCACAAATCAACTCTACGCAAACAATTTCCGGTCTGTTATTTATTCTTACAGGAATAATACTGTTCCCGACGCCTCGGCTTACAATCATGGTTGTATGATTCTCAGAGTACATGCCGCCGTCATATTTCGGAAACAAGCCTTGATTAGGCGCCGCTATTCCGCCGATAAACGGCAGTCTGAACTGTCCGCCGTGCGCATGTCCGCTTAATACCAGGTCTACGCCTGCTGATGTATAGGCTTCAAAAGCTTCCGGTCTGTGAGAGAGCAGCACGCAGTAGCTGTCTGAAAGGTTCATTCCGTCAAGTTTTGTTTCTAAAATACTGTTATGAACAGCGGAATTTATATCTGTAAAATTCGGATCGTCCAAACCGGCAATAAGTATTGTTTCGTTATTTCGTGTAAGCTCCGTGTACCCGTCATGAAGAACAACGACGTTTTCTTCAAGCAGTATTTTTTCCAATTTCTGATATTGTTCCCCAAGCCTCGCCTCATGATTCCCGGTTACATAGTAGCACGGTGCGGTTTCGGCAAGGTTTCGCACAAGGCCTTCTGCCGTTTCAATATCCGTTCTTCGGGAATCCACCAAATCACCGGTAAAAGCAATAATATCCGGTTTTTCTTTTTCGATAAGTTTTATAAGCGTGTCGTTTTCCTTTCCGAACTCGGCATTATGAAAATCGGATACGACAACGATTTTAAAATGATTAAAAGCCTGCGGAAGTCTGTCGCTTGCGACTGTATAGTGAGTGACGCCGACAGTTACGTTTTCCCAAATAGTCCATACGGTAAAAATAACTACCGCAATGCTTACTAAAAGTAGTGCTGATTTCTTTTTGTTCACATCAAAATATCTCCGTAAATTTTGTTTTATACTTAACTGAAAGTCTTTTCGTTTTTATTATATTTTGCGTCAAAACCATTGTCAAGCAAACAGGATTTAATTAAAAAATTCCTAAAAAACAAAAATGTTACTGTCATACGAGCGGTTTCATGCGGCAAAATATAAACAGACATTTTTATGTCGTTTTATATTGAGAAAGGAAACACCAACATGATGAATGTAAAAATAAAAAGCAAAATGAGCATACTTTTGATAATTTGCGCGGTACTTGCCGTATGCCTTATATCCTGCGGCGACTCCTCTGATTCCGACAATTCCGGCACAGGGTCAACAACCGGAAACGGTACTCAGACCGACTACAATAACTCGGGCAGTTCCTCGGACAACAAGGGACAGATAAATACCAACAACGGAGATGCTGACGGAGGAACCGGCGACAATAAAAAAGACACGGACATGGATCTTGACGGAGCGGTCGGAGATGTGGCCGACGATATGACTGACGGCGTTAGAAACGTAACTGATGATGTTGCCGACGGTGTTAGAAATGCTGCGGACAACGCAGTTAACGGTGTAAAGAATGCCGCCGATAATGTCGCGGACGGAGCAAGAAATGCTGTCGACGGAATGGATAAAACCAATACGCCTGACGCTGCCTACAACCCCAATTCTCCCTCCGGCAAATAAAAACACGGCAAGCCTGCTTTGCACCCGGTAACAGGACGCAAAATACAGCGGACTTGCCGTTTACTTATGTTTTTTATTGAGTATCATTCATTGAGCATTAAGTATTAAATTTTGAGTATCAAGCTTTGCAAGCAAATAGAGTTCAAAACAGTTTACACCTATGGTCAAGAGCGCAATCCTCAATTGCCGCACTCAATACTTATTTTATTGAATACTTTCAGAAGATCTTCAATATCGAGAGCTTTTTTGTCATCACCGGATTTGTCAAGCACTGTTTTTCCCTCGTGCATCATGACAATTCTGTCGCCGTATTCGAGTGCGTACCTGAGATTATGCGTAACCATCAGAGTGGTTATTTTTTTCTCTCTCACGAGGCGATCGGTAAGGATCATTATATTCTCACTTGTTTTAGGATCAAGCGCCGCCGTATGCTCATCGAGTATCAGAAGCTTTATGTCTGTCATGCCGGCGATAACAAGCGCAAGCGCCTGGCGCTGACCGCCGGAAAGCGCACCGACCTTAACGTTCATACGGTTTTCAAGTCCCATGCCGCATTGCTTTACTAAATCCTTATAGTACTGCACTCTTTGTCTGTTGACAGCCGGAGTAAGCCCGAATCTCTTGCCCTTGTTGTCGGCAAGCGCCATATTCTCGATTATGGTAAGTTCAGGACATGTGCCCATTTGCGGATTCTGGTACACCCTGCCGATAAATGAAGCTCTTTTATATTCCGGCATGTTAGTAATGTTCTTTCCGTCAAATACTATACTTCCCGAGTCTGCTGTGACAGAACCGCAAACAAGGTTGAGAAGCGTTGTTTTTCCGGAGCCGTTGGAACCGATTACCGACACAAACGAGCCGGTTTCAACCTGAAAAGAGAATGAGTCGAAAAGCGTAACCTGGTCAACAGTGCCTATATTGAAATCCTTGCGTATATTTTGAAGCTCAAGCATTATTGCGCACGTCCTTTCGCCTTTATTTTCCCGCTTACCACAAGAGCCGCCGTAAACAGCACAGCCATTATTATTTTGTTATATGCCGACGGAACGCCGATAAGCAGTGCGACGCCCAAGCACGCCTGATAAATAACAGCTCCGATTATTACCATGGTAGTCGGCTTCATGAAGCGAAGTTTTCCGAAAACGGAAAGTCCTATTATAAGAGAAGCAAGACCTATGACAATCATACCTATGCCCATGCCCTGATTTGCGTTGCCGCGGCTTTGAGCTATAAGCGCTCCCGAAACGGCGGCATATCCGTTTCCTATCGCAAGACCGAGTATCTTGCTTGTACCCTGATTTTTTGCGAGCATGGTAACATACTGCGAGTTATTGCCTGCGGCTCTTAACAACAATCCGTTTTTGGTTTTGAGGTAAAGGTCAAGCAGAATCTTAAAGATTAGGGCTATGACAAAAAACGTGACAAGCTTTCTCAAGTTAAAGCCGTAAAAATCGGTGGGGAGAAGCGAGGAGGGGAAAATTCGTATAAGCGTCGGCACGCTTCTTCCTATGTCAATTGTAGAAAGCGCTCCGTCACCGGCGAAGTCTCCGCCCATTCCGACGACTGTCACGACAAGGTTTATCGATATGAGCGCCGTCGAAACAAGTATTCCGCAAAGCAGAGGACGTATTTTCAGCTTTACATGAAGCAAGCCGGTAATCGCTCCGAAAATAAATCCAACGATAAACGAAGCAAGCATAGCGAGCCACGGATTTACGCCGGCTCTTGCGAGCAAACCGAAAGTTATGCCTCCTGAAAGGACCGTTCCTTCTACCGTAAGATCCGGAAAATCAAGTATAGTATATGTCACATAGTATCCCATTGCGAGAATGGCATACATAAATCCGTCCTGCAAAACAACGTCGATAGAGCTTAGCAAAGCACTCATATCTGATAAAACCTGCCTTTATAGTAATTGTTAGTTCCTAACCATATTATTTCTTGATTGTTCTTTATTCAGCGAAATAAATCACTTGTTTGTTACAACCGTCTCAGCGTTTTCATAGCCTTCCGGCATTTCAAAGCCGAAGCTTGCCATTACTTCAGTGTTTACAACGGGAGTTGCGTCTGATATAGTCTGAACAGGCATCTCAGCAAGAGATTCGCCCTCAAGAGCACGGATAGCCATTTCTCCCGTTACCTTTCCGAGCGCTACGTAATCTATTGAAACAGATGCAAGACAGCCGTTCTTTACCTGTTCAATTTCAGAGCCGTAAACCGGGATACCTGCGCTGTTTGCGGCGTCGAGAACTACGCTGAGATTATTTACTATCTTGTTATCGGTGAAGTTGTTCAGGCAGTCTACTTTTTCTACAAGCGCAGCCGCTGCCGCCGGAATATCAGCGTCGTTCTGTATACCGCTTGAAATTACTTCTATATTCTGCTTTTGGGCAGCAGCGGTAAGAAGCTCAAGCTGTGCTATGGAGTTTGCTTCGCTTGTCGTATAAAGAACGCCTATGGTCTTAACGTCGGGCTGAATAGCCTTTATGAGATTTACCTGAGCGTCCATATCAAGCACGTCGGAGGTTCCTGAGCAATTATATCCGGGCTTTTCCATGCTTTGTACAAGACCTACCGAAACAGGATCTGACACTGCGCAGAATACAACGGGGATATCTTTGTCCTCGGAAGCGGCAAATGCAGGAGAAGCCGCCGGAGTTGCAATTGCAATCATCATATCTACATCTTTTGCCGCAAACTGCTTTGCGTATGTAGAACAATCGGAATCCGCCGAAGCATCGGAGCCGATTTGACGTTCTATCGTAATATTATCTCCGTATTTTTCGACAAGCGCCTGTTCAACGCCTGCATAGCAGTTGTCAAGCGACGGATGGCTTACATACTGAATAACGCCTATCGTGTATCCGTCCGTATTGTTTTCGTTCTGATCGGTTGTTACCTGATTGTTTTGGGTGTCATCTGTGTTATTTTCGGTGTTTCCGCTACATGAAGCGAGCGAAACTGATACGAGTGCTGCGGCTAATACGCACAATATTTTCTTAAAGTTTTTCATTTTAATTACCCCTTTTTTATTGCATTTATAGTTTTGATGATATTCAAATCGATTGTTAATTCTTTTTATCAGCCGTGCTGACAGGAATTTGTACTGCTTATAACTCGTTTGCGGCGTAGGCACGCCATCGGAAGTGCGGCTTATCAAAAATTTTCATTTTTTCTTCTCCCTTTCCGAAAGACCGATAAAAAACAACAAAACCTGCCCCAAATACGGGACAGGCTTACCTGCGATACCACCCGAGTTGACGTCCACTGTCCGGACGTCCTCTCATTTCTCACGCACCAATATGCGTGCACTCTTATTAACGCAGTGTGTTCTGCGTCGGCAATACTCGGAACACATCGGACCTCCGCGCCCTATTATACCCACGTTCCTTTCAAGCCGCCCTCAAAAGCCCATTCATCAAGTCCCCGTGCACCGCCTCTCACCAACCGGCGGCTCTCTGAAGCCGTGGAACCCGACTACTCACTCTTTCTCATCGGTTTTCCTTGTTTGTCACATATTGTATCACTGTTTTTTCGTTTTGTCAAGAGTTTTTTGAAATTTGCGATTTTTTCAAAAAACTACGCTTAATTTACCTCTTCACTGCCTTTTTTCGGCTTTTTCTTCACATTCTTATCTCAGAAATTCTTATTGTATTTGTTGTATTGGTATTTTGAAGAAATACTTATTATGCTATCCTTTTATGCTATCCTTTGAAATTCCTATCAGGCATATAAGTCATAAATCATTCCGCACACAGACTATTTTGCCAGTTTGCGATAAGCAGCACAAGTCATACCGCTCCTTTTTTTGAAAAAAACAGAAAGGTGGGAACTGTCACAAAAGCCGTATTTATCGGCTATTTCAGACAAATTTGCGTCCGTCAGGGCAAGATCCGAACAAATCTTTGCAAAGCGCAGCCTTTCAAAATATTCAACCGCACTGCACCCGAACTCCTTGCTTGTCAGCCGCTCAAGATGAGTTTTGCTGAAAGCGAACTTTCTGCACAGCTCATCAAGGCTTATACCTGTTCCGTCATAAGAAGCGGCTATTTTCATAAATTCCTTGAAAAAAGCGCTTTTCTTTTCGGATTGCGCATTTTCTATTATGTTTAACAAAAGGCTGTTCATGCCGGTAATACACTTAAAAGTATTCAAGGGCGACATATCGAGCAGCGTTTCTGTTCTTACGTACTCCGACACGGAGAAATCCGTCACGTTCACCGCAAGTACCTTACCCTCCGTTATATCCCAGAGTTTTCTCACAATTCCGCAGGAATCGCTCACATCGTTTATATCCATGCCTATCTGCGAATATCCCAGGTCGGACCGCAACTCATGCACAGCACCCGGCGGCATTATAAATGCGCATCCGGCTCCGACAGTAATCACGGAGTTTTCGCTTATTACGTCAACACTTCCTGCGGTGACGCAGTTGACATGAAACTCTTTGTGACTGTGCGCCGGAAGAAAATAATTCCGTTTTCTGGTAAGCACGTCGAAAAAAGCGAACGGTTCCGGCAATGAAAAAACATTTACAATATACTTTTCCTTCTCAAAGTCACGCACTTTATCCGCTTCCTTCCGGCTTTCAATGCAACACGTTAAAATATGGTAATATTATACAATAAAACGGTGAAATTGTCAATTGTACCTAAGATTTAATGTGTATATAATATGGTTATCAGATAAAACAATTCAAAACCGGAGTGAGAAAGCATGGGCGGATATTTTATGCTTCTTAAAAGTTGGTGCGATAAGCTGATAAGTTTTCAGATTACGGAAATAAAGGACAAAAACTTTTACGGAGGAATTCTTTGTCCGGCGTGTTCCATGATTCACGGCAGAATAGGCGACGCGGTATATCCTTTCACGCTTATGTATGACAAAACCGGCGATAAAAAATACCTTGAAGCGGCAAAAATGGTAATAGACTGGTCTGAACATAATGTAAGGCGAAAAAACGGCGGATATTTTAACGACAAGTGCAACGGGTGGCTTGGTATCTCGGCTTTTTCCGCCGAAGCAATAGGCGACGCTCTTTTTTACCACGGAAAATGCCTTGACAGCAATACTTTTGACAAGTGGAGCGGGATATTTCTCCGTCTTACCGATTTTGTGTACGAATACTTTGAAAATCCGAAATTTAAACCGAACATAAACTATTTCGCCGGAGAAGCGGCGCTTATGGCTCTTGCGTACAGAATCAGCGGAAATAAAAAATATCTTGACAAAGCGAATGAAAAATATCTGTACGTTCAGGGGTTCTTTACGGAACAAGGACTTCTTTCAGGGGAAGGTCCGGGCGGAAAAACCGAACAAAAGAAATGTATTTACGCCGATCTCGGGTACAACGTGGAAGAGTCGCTGCCTCTGCTTATAAAATACGCCCATCTCTCCGGTAACGATAAAGCTCTTGAATATGTCGCCGAAAAATTCAAAGTCCACATAGAATTCATGCTTCCCGACGGGGCATGGGACAACTCATGGGGCACGCGCGCAAACAAATGGACCTATTGGGGCAGCAGAACAAGCGACGGCGCATGTTCCGGCCTTTGTCACATTGCTCATCTTGACGGAATGTTCGCCGAAGCGGCGCAAAGGTCTTTTGAGCTTCTTGAAAAATGCTCGGAGGACGGCAATCTCTACGGAGGGCTCATGTACAGCGAATACGGCGAGGACGCCTGCAATCATCACGCTTTTTGTCATGCGAAAGCGCTTGCCGCAATGATAGACTCGGGATTTGAATGCACACAAAGAGTTCCTTTGCCCAGGGATCTGGAGTACGGAATTAAATATTTTCCCGACATTCATGTAAATCTGATTTCGCAAGGCTCTATACGGGCTACCGTTTCCGACTGCGACGCCGTTGCGTATGATGGTGCGGCGGTAACGGGCGGAACTGTGTCGATGCTGTGGTCTGAAAAGGCAGGCGTTGTACTTGCGGCAGTTATGGCAAGGTACAACATGACCGAGCCGAGAAACATGCAGTTGTCAAGGAACGACGACGACATGCCGTGCTGTGCGTTAAGGATAAATTGTCACGGTTTTGAAAGCATAAACGATAAGTTTGCCGATGTAAGCACGCAGTACGATGGAAAAAATGTAAAAATACATGTTTCAGGAACACTGCGTGATACTTCTTTTGACGGACATACCGGATATGAGTTTACATATCTTTTCGGCTGTGACGACACTTTTACGGTAACGGCAAAGGCAAACGATAACGCCGTGCTGATTATTCCCGTTATATGTCATGCAAAAGACCGTGTATATGAAGAAAACGGCGCATTTATTATTGAAAAGGAAAATTCCACAGTCATTGCCGAGGGTGCAGGCGGTAAAATCACGGCAAAAAAAGGACTGTCTTTCAGAAACTTCACGGTTATCGGCGGTTTTGCCTCGATTCCTCTTGAAATGGCTTTGGAAAAGGATAAGGAAATCACTGTCAAAATACGGATAACGGATAAATAGAAGCAACAGGAAGCAACAGGCGGCTAAAAAACGATATAAAAAATGCATTAACAATTACAGCATAAGAGCTTGTCGATAAATTCCGGAAGCAAATTAAATTGTCTTTGTTTTATATGCAAATTCAAACCTCCGGTTGCATTGGTATTCCGGAGGTTTTTTATAAATATCGCTTATTAACCTATCTTACGCCTATTATCGTGTTACCGCATTATCATGATTATCATAATTATTGCCACCCTAACTTATAGAGCTCCTTAATTCTGTTTAAGCCGCTTTCAGGCTGACTGACATAAGAAATGTTAAAAAAAGCCGTCTGTTTTTCAACACGATTATAACATTTTACATAACAAAAAGTCAAACGATTTTTAATACCCGGGACAAAGACTGCTGTCTCAGCCGAGCGCTTTCGCTCCGGTAAAATCAATTATCGGTTTTGTTCAGAATATCAGAGCATAGAACGTCAGAAAAAGTATAAACAAATATCAACTATCAACGGAATTCTTTCATGGTTTCCTGATAAACCTTGGTTATTTTCTGAAGTATATCCTTGTTTAAAAAGTCTTTACCGTAAACTATTCGCGTTTCCCTCACCATACTCAGATTCTCAATAGGCAGTGCGGCGAGCTTTCCGCTGCGCAGTTCCTTTATGCAGGAGCTTTTAGGCAGAACGGAAACGCCGAGATCTTTGCGGACAAGATCCTTTATTGTCGCAATATTATCAACTTCAATTGCTATATTATAGTTTTCCGGAGAGTCGTTTATACTTCTCAAAGTGGAATCGAACAGTATTCTGGTTGCTGACGCAGGGAGCCTTAAGATTAACTGCTCCTTCTTTAACTGCTCAAGAGTTATTATTGTATTTTCCGCAAGCGGGTTTTCTGTTGATACGATACAAACGAGAAAATCCGTGTCCAGCACCACCGAATTGAAGGCAGGCTCAAAATAATTTCCCTCGGCTATTGCCAGATCTATTTCATAATTTTCAAGCATATCATAAAGATTATTTATGACGTCAGTAACAATAGTAATACTAAGCCCGTTTTCCGCCCCGCTGCATTTTGCAAGAACCTCAGCTGTCAGATTGCTTTCAGCGGTATGGGTTATTCCTACTCTTAACTTAGTAATTTGCTTATCAATATTCGCGAGATCCGTCAGCAGTTTTTCATACAGCGCCGACATGCGCCGGGCGCAGCGCACCACTGTTTCGCCCTCCTGAGTCAGCTTCAGGCCGCTTTTTCCCCTGATGAAAAGCGACACGCCGAATTCCTCCTCCAACTGACTGATATGATGGCTTACAGCCGGCTGTGTTAACGACAGCTGCTCAGCCGCTTTTGTAAAATTCTGCTGCTCAGCTACTGTCAGCAGTGTATTTAGTTTTACGCTTAACATGTCGTATCCTCACTTGATATAATACTTTTTTATATAATACTAAAAATAAATAATTTTACTTTATTTTAAAAACAGTGTATCATAAATAAATCAGAAAAGCAAGCATAAGAAACATTTTTTTGCTTTCATACCTTCATACTGTATTCCGGTATCCGCCCGGATTTTTCTGAAATATCGCTCTGATAAAACAAATAAAACCAAACCGGCGCCGGCATAAAGCGCGTTGACTCATTATTTTGTCTGAAACAGGCAGAATGGACTGAACAATATTTTAGCTATGATAGGTATAAACGGAACAATATTTTAGTTATGATACGTATAATACATATAAAAGACAATTCACGCACAACGCGTTTCATACATACACAGGGAAAGGAGTCGGAACATGCTCAACCGAATTATTGATACTTCAACGGAAACGGGATCTGTCGCCTCGGTAATTATTTCAATTGCGCTGATGCTGTTTCTGGGATTTGCCATGACGCGGCTGACAAAACGCTTTCGGCTCCCGAATGTCACGGCATATATTGCGGTCGGAATCCTTATCGGTCCGTATTGCCTGAATCTGATCCCGGAAACTGTTATTGACGAAATGGACTTTCTTTCAGATATAGCTCTCGCTTTCATAGCGTTCAGCACCGGTGAGTTTTTCAAGCTGTCGGTTTTGAAGAAAAACGGCGGCAAAGTAGTTGTAATTACGGTTTTGGAAGCTTTCATAGCTTCTTTGCTTGTATTTGCCGCCACTTACTGCGTACTCGGCGTGGATATAGTGTTCTGCATTGTGCTTTCGGCACTCGCGGCGGCGACGGCGCCGGCGTCCACCATGATGACCATCAGACAAACCGGAGCCCGTGGTGATTTCGTTGACACGCTGCTGCAGGTTGTCGCGCTCGACGATGTTGTAGGACTTATTGAATACAGTGTAGCCATATCTTTGGCGACGGCACTCAGCATAGGAAGCTCTAATGTCGGAGCGGGAAATATTCTGACGCCTATCGGCATAAATTTAGGCGTTTTGCTTCTCGGCGGAGTTTTCGGCCTGTTTTTAAAGCTGCTTCTGCAAAACCGTTCGACTGACAACCGGCTTATCGTTTCGGTATCACTGTTATTCGCCTTTTGCGGCATATGCGCTTTACTCGATGTTTCCCCGCTTCTCGGCTGCATGTCTATGGGTACCGTATACATAAACATTACCAACGACGAGAAGCTCTTCAAGCAGCTGAACTACTTCACGCCGCCTATTCTTCTTCTGTTCTTCGTTCGCTCAGGACTTTCTTTTCGCCTTGACGCGCTTGTCAACACATCGGTTTCGGTGGGCGGCATGCCGCTGTTGCCAATAGGTATTGTGTATTTTATCACAAGAATATTAGGCAAGTATATAGGAGCCTTCTTAGGCTGTCTGTCGGTTAAAAAATCCAAGGAGGTCCGAAATTATCTCGGACTCGCGCTGATTCCCCAGGCAGGTGTGGCAATAGGTCTCGCAGCTTTGGGTGCGCGCACTTTGGGCGGCGACACGGGTGTGGCGTTGGAAACCGTTATTCTTTCCTCCAGCGTACTGTATGAACTGGTTGGTCCGGCGTGCGCCAAGCTCTCACTGTACCTGTCAAAATCGTATTCGACAAAAATTGAGGATCTTGTCCCGGCTGAAGATTTAGGCGTAAACGAAGCGCAGGTAAGCGCCGTCGAGCTTTTGATTAAACGTATTCAGGCAATCCAAGAGGAATTGCCGCCGCGCAGTGAAACTTCCGAGGAAGAGCAGGCGTTTCTTGAGGCGGCGGAAGATCAGATAGCGGCAATGCACAGTATTCGCTCAAGCATGCCGCGCGGCAGGAGGAATTGACTATGACACAGGATTTTATCGCTTCACTGCTCGGGCAGTGGTCGGCAGAGCTTAATACCGGCTCGGTCTTTTTAAGAATAATGCTGTCAGTCGTACTGGCGGCGATAGTTGGCTGCGAACGCTCAAGCAAGCGTCACTCAGCCGGACTGCGCACATTTATAATAGTTTCTTTAGCGTCCACCATCGCGTCAATCACCGAATCTTTTTTATTTGCCAAAGGGTATCAGAATTTGTGGATAACCGCCGCCGTGGTAATCGGGTCCGCGATCATTTCGGGATATTCAATCCTTTTCAGTTCAAAGGGACATATTAAGGGACTGACCACCTCCGCCGGTCTTTGGGCGTGCGGGATTATAGGGCTCGCAATCGGTACCGGAATGTATACCGCGGCTCTCATCGCATATGCCGCGTTTCTTTGCAGTCTGTCGTTCTTCCCCATCATAGAAAAATATCTGAAAGACAAGTCAAATCACTTTGAAGTACATCTGGAGCTTAAAAACAAAAATGATCTGAACAATTTCATCACAACTATCCGCCGCCTCGGAATGCGCATTGACGATATTGAGTTAAACCCGGCTTATCTCAATTCCGGACTCAGCGTGTACACTGTTTCTTTTACCATAAGCAGCAAAGAACTGAAAAAATACAAAAAGCACGGTGAGATTATTGAAGCTTTGGCAACTCTGGAATACATATCTTTTATAGAAGAAATGGAATAAAGTGTAACAGCGCTTATATTTGAAAGTCCAAAGTATTTTTAGTTCAATGTATTTTTGTTCAATGTGTTTACAATTCAAAGTATGTACAGCTCAAAGTATTTCAAAAACATCTTCTGAGCTTCTTATGCAAAAACGCAAAAAATTTGCACAATCCGCATTAAACCACCGCCGCTCCCGCTTTGCGGCGGCTTTTTATTCCGCGTATTTACAAACCTTTCTATGTATGCTATAATCCAGTCTGTAAGGAGGGAAAACAGACATGCGGCCTAATATTATCTTTGTCTTCTCTGATCAGCACAGGCTCTGCGACGTGGGATACGCCGGAAACAAACAGGTAAAAACCCCGTTTCTTGATATGATGAGCCAAGAAAGCTGTGAATTTACCTATGCGATAAGCGGAATGCCGGTTTGCTGTCCGTACAGGGCAACGCTCATGACCGGAATGTACCCGCTGAGTCACGGCGTTTTTCTCAACGACCTATGCATGGACACGGGCGGTCCGTATCTCGGCGAGCTGTTCCGTGATAACGGCTACTCGACGGCTTATATAGGCAAATGGCACATTGACGGACACGGCAGGTCCGGTTACATTCCCGAAGAGCGCCACCGTGGATTCGATTTCTGGAAGGTGCTTGAATGTACTCATGATTACAACAACTCTCCATACTACTCCGGAAACTCACCGGAAAAGCTGTACTGGGAAGGTTATGACGCATTTGCGCAGACCGACTGCGCTGTTGACTACATAAATTCGTATGACAAAGAACAGCCATTCTTTATGATTTTGTCATACGGTCCTCCGCACAATCCGTATGAAACGGCTCCCAGGCAGTTTGCGGACATGTATCCGCCGGAAAGCATAACTCTTAGGGAAAATGTGCCGGAGAACTTGCGTGAAGCGGCGCAAAAGGATATTTCCGGCTACTATGCGCATATATCTGCGCTCGACAGCGCCGTGCAGAAGCTGAATCAAGCTGTTATTGACAAAGGTATAGAACAGGACACGATATTTATTTACACCTCCGACCACGGAGATATGCTCTATTCTCAAGGACATATCCGCAAGCAAAAGCCGTGGGACGAGTCCATACGGGTGCCGTTCCTAATGAAATATCCCCGTCTTTTCGGCAAAAAACACTCTGTAAACGACAGGCTTTTCAACTCAGTTGACATAATGCCGACTTTATTGGGGTTATGCGGAATTGACATACCTGATACAGTACAGGGTAAAAATTTTGCTCCGTATCTCTCCGGAAAAGACGCGGACTTTGACGTTGACGCAGTAATACTTGAATGTATCAGTCCTTTCGGCGAATATGACCGGGCCGCCGGCGGAAGAGAGTACCGAGGACTTCGCACAAAGCGTTACACCTACGCGCGTGATCTGAACGGTCCGTGGCTGTTATATGACAACGAGAAAGATCCTTATCAGCAAAAAAATCTTATAGACGCGGCTGAATATAAGGAAACAGCAGAAAAACTTGACAAAAGGCTTACAGAGCTTTTGGAAGAGCGCGGCGATAAATTTCTTCCGGGAAGCGAATACATCCGTAAATTCGGATACACGGTTGACGAAACAGGAACCGTTCCGTATACCAACTGACGCAGTAATAACACACAATAAAACAACACCGGCACCTGCGCAAAACGCCGAAAAGCAATCGCAAAAAGATATAACACTTTTAGACTAACGGTGATTCTTCATATCTCTTAAGTAAAACAAAAACTCCTGAAATCCTATCAATGATCTCAAGAGTTTTTATTTTTTTCACTTATTTACTTGCTTTTTTTCTTTTCGCTTTCCCACTTTGCCTGACTCATTCTCCGGCAAAGAACCGTTCCCGGCGTTTTTTTCGTCCGAACCTGCTTCAATATCTGTTTGAACGTTTCCTAAATCTCCCGGTTCTGTCAATGGATTTTCTTCACCGGCTGCCGCCATTTCTCCCGACGCATAATCTGCATCCACATCCACATGACTTCGCCTTTCCATATCCATTCGCACAAGCTTGTATATGGATGCGGCAATCGGAACACCCAAGAGCATTCCGAAAATTCCGCCTATCGCTCCGCCTATGGTAATTGCAGCGAGCACCCATATTCCGGGAAGCCCTATTGACGCGCCTACCACTTTCGGGTATATCAGATTTCCCTCAAGCTGCTGCAATATCACGATAAACACAACAAACAACACGGCTTTCAAAAATGAATCCGCAGTAAATACCATAAATACGCCTACAGCCGCTCCGATATAAGCTCCGGCAATGGGAATGAGTGCGGTAAAGCCTATAAGAGTACCTATCATGGTTGCGTACGGGAATCCGAAAATATTCATTCCGATCATACACAAAAGTCCAAGTATTACAGCTTCGGTGCACTGTCCCACTATAAATCTGTGGAAACAGTCGTCCACAACGCAGAATACTTTATCGAACACCTGCTTAAACCTCGGTTTTGCGTAAACGCTTAACAGTCTGTTGATTCCGCCGCCTAATTTTTCCTTGCCGCTGAGAAGATATACCGCAAAGACAAAACTCATAAACACTGACAGCACCGTAGAAAAAACTGCGGCAATGAACGTAAACACCGAACCCATAACGCCGCCAAGGCCGTTAAAGACAAAATTGATAGCTTTCTCTGCAATATCCTTCCAGTCCCCAGTTTCCTTAAACTGCTTTTTAACCATTTCCTCAAGGACCTCGAAAAATCCGTATTTCGCCTCAAGGTCTGTATACAATTTCTCAAAAACAGGCGGCAACTCCTCAAGCAACAGCTCAACGCAGCTTACAAGCTCAGGAACAATCATCGTAACTATTACGAAAATCAAAGCAGCCAGCGCTACAAATGAAAGCAGCATACACATCGGGCGCTTGAGCTTTAAGGCTGCCTTTGACTTACATCTGCCGAAAAAAACTCTTTCGAAAAAACTCATAGGTATATTTACGATATACGCTATTACAAAGCCTCCGAACAACGGCGTAACTGCGTACAAGAGCGTAAGCGCAAGGTTCTCGATCCTGCTCCAGTAGTATATCAGAATAAAGACAACAAACAACAGAACGCCTATCTTAACATACCTGCTTTTCGCTTTTCTCAAATTGCCTTACCTCCTGTAAATGTATATATATATATATTCAGCCTTGCTTTTCTCACTCGATTACATGGAAAAGTCTATGTCTATACCCGCTTTCTTTGCCTGCAAATGCTGCATGCGTCTTGGAACTGTATAATGCACGCCGTCCTTCACAAAATGCGCGCCGGTCTGTTTGAAACTAAACGGAACGCCTGCGCATCTGCACTGCTCACGTATTTCAAGCACCCACTCGTATCTGCAAGGTCTTGCCTGCTCTCCGCTTTCTCCGCCGACTATAACCTTTTGTATGCCGTTTTGCAGCATATCACCGAAATTTATACGGGAAAGCAAAGGTTCGCAAATAACAAGCCTGTGTTTTATCGGGAGTTTTACAAAAATCGGCATTCGGATATCACATTCTTTTTGGTTTTCCACCGTACAGCACACCGAAACATTTTCGTATCCGTTACCCCAGTCGCCCGGCAAACAATCTTCAAAGCGTGCTATCCGCTTTGTTATTATTATAAAAGAAACATCGCTTCTCTGCTTTATTATATGCCATGTTTCTTGCCGCCAACCGTCTGCCTTATCCAAGAAAAAGTCGGAGGTCATACAGGCATAGACTGTGCTGCCGGCTGGAATTTTGTACTGTCCGTCCTTTTTTCTCCGAACGGGCAAATCAAAATTTTGTGTTTTCTCAACAAGAGAAGCGTCTTTGCCGATACTTTCGTCTCGACGGTAAACGTAACAGTTTTTACAGCCTTCGGAAAATTTTACGCATCCGTGCCACGGGTTCCATATTATCTCTTCCGGCATATCGATCGCCACACTCTTTCTGATAAATGTGGGGAACAACCATTTGCTCCCCACTTTCTGCAAACAGGCCGTTATCCGGCAGTTTTACTCGACAACGTTCATTATCTCATCGTATCCCCAGAAGTCCGGCGTAAGGTCACTGAATCTTGCCGGAAGTCCGGTTACTTTGGTGATTCCGGTTATACGGTTAAGAATAGTTACAACTTCCGCACGAGTTACGAACTGATCAGGTCGGAAATCTCCCTCCGGATAACCAAGGATATAGCCTTTTGCTACAAATTTCTTTATATAATCTTCTGCCCAGTGTCCGGAAATATCGCTGAGCGTCACATTCTGTGCTTCCGGTATATCTTCCGAGGCAACGCCGAGCATTACGCTAAGTATCTTGACAAGCTCCGCTCTGGTTATACTAAGCGTACCGCCAAAGGTACCGTCAGGATATCCGTTTATTATTCCGGCAGCGGCATATAACTGAACCGTTTCCCTGTGTGCGTCATCAAGGTCGGGGAAACCGTCTTTCGGCTGTACGCCAGAAACATCAAAAAGTTTTGACAGCATTTCAATAACTTCATAGCGAGTTGCTGTATCATCCGGTCTTACGGAAACACCGTCGGAAGTCAGGTATTTTATCTGAGCAGCATTAGCCTTAAGCGCGATAACCGTGTCCTGCGTACCTTCACCTTCATCGCCGCCCTCTTGGGTATCTTCCGCAAAACGATACGTAAATCCGGCAACATCACTCTGCGTCATTCCGCTCTTTACCGCTACGGCACGAAGCACTGTACCGTTTTCGGTTATCTCAATCGGTGTGGTGTATCTTATTCCCGTTGAAGCAGACGGAACCGTTCCGTCAAGGGTATAGTATATAATTGCGCCGAGTGTACCGCAGTCGAGCGTTACTTTGGTTCCGGGAGCCACAATTCCTGACGGAACATTTGCGGTAACCGTTGCGGTTTTGGGAAGCTGTGTGATACCGCCGCCAAGGCCTCCGCCTCCGCCGCCTCCACCGCCTCCACCGCCGCCGGAGCCGGAGCTGCTTTTGGTGAATTTTGCGGTTATATTGATATCGGAGGTAACTTCAAAAGTATACTCGTCATCACTCTCAAGCAATTTTTTGTCTAAATACCAGCCTGTAAACGTATAGCCGGTATACGGATGCGCCAAAAGCGTAACAGTTTCACCGAAGGTATAGTCGCCCTCTCCGGAAACGATTCCGCCTGAAGGAATGGTTACAAAAACCTTGTAGGTATCGGATGTTCCTATCGTGAGAATAACATTACAGTTACCCGTTTTCGGTTTAATCTCATGTCCGTCGGCGGTTTTAGCGATAAATTCGAGTTCAAACGGATAGTTTACAAGAGGAGCTGACTCAGACACATCAAAAACATATGTCAGCAAACGGCCGTCAGGGACTGCGCCGCCGTTTTCCTCAAAGTTCCACGTTGTCTCAAACACGCCGTCGGATATCTCCTGCGTTGTAATGTAACTATCCTCAAAATCGCCTTGAACAGGAGTAGCGAACGTCAAAAATTCGGTATCAAAACTTACTCTCAAAGTGAGCGACGCTATTTCCTCTCCGTCATATACATACGCAGCGAACATTGCTTTTGAACCGGGCTTTGAACGTATATTTTCCGTAGCCGAAAAGTCCGGCTGCTTTACATTTACTGTAAACGACGCTGTTACGCCGTTTTTAGAAACAGCGGTAATTATGGCTGTTCCCTTTCCGATTGCTTCAATAGTATCTCCGTTAATTCTTACTACTTCCGGATCCGATGAGCTTATAGTAATCGTATCGGTATGGTCACTCGGCAAAACAGTACACTCCGGAACAAAAGAAGTTCCTGCAACAACCGTATAAGATTTTTTATCAAACTTGATAGAAGTTATGGGTTTATACACAGTCAACGTATAGAAAGATTTTATTGTTCCGTCTGTGTTTGAAGCTGTTATTATAGTTTGTCCGGGCGCAAGAGCTGTGACGTATCCGGTCTGGGCGTTAACTTTGGCAATATCCGGGTTGGAGCTTGAGTATTGTACCTTTTCAGAAGGACGTGTCGGTGTCAGCACAGCAGGTATCGTCGCGCTTCTTCCGACAGCAAGCTCAACCTCGTCGATTTCAAACTGTATTTTTTCAATCAGCGCATATGTACCCTTCTTGAGTGCTCTCTCAAAATTCCTCAGTGCAGTATTCAGCGTTCTTTCAGCTTTCTCAAGCACATTATCTTCCACCGGAGTTTGTTCATGCTGTTCTAACAGCTGTTTTGCCGCTGTCGTTTCTGCAACAAGGCTGTCGGCAAGCGTCTGAGTAATCCATTGTTTCGATGCGGGAACGTTATCCGAGCTAACGTCGATTACTATCTCGCCGTTTTGCATCTTAAGCACATACATCTGAGCGTTTATGTATTCCAGATACAGCGAGTCCGCCGCGCCCTCATACTCGCTTCTTCCGACAATCGTCACACGGACCTGCTCTTTTAAAGACGGATACGTGTTGCTCGTTACATAAACCACATACTCTAATATATCAAGCGGTCCTGCGGTACCTAACGGGTACAGTTTGTAGCTTGATGAAGACGCGTCAAGCTTCTGCACAGGTCCCGGTATTCCGTTGCTGTCAATCTCTGCGTACTCATATGTATACGTATCGGACATTATATCTCCGTATTGATCCAAAACATTTGCTTCAAAAAGCAGGTATTCAGGATCAAATGTCGTCTCTCCGATTCCGTTAAAACATTCCACATAGTATGCCGAATTTTTTTCTCCGTTAACCTTAAGGTCGAGCTCTGAGACAACAGATGGATCTCTTTCAACGGTAAATGTTGCTTTCTCGGTAATTCCGCCGCAGCTTATGCTGAATGTATATTGTCCGGGCTCAAGATTATCGGAAAGCTCGATGGTATTGGCGTTTTCAAGAAAGCGCATTCTGTCGCCTTCATAGTTATCAAAGGAACGTACAGCGTCTGACGGAAGTGTTGTCGGAAATCCGAAAGAATCCACAGCGTTTATACTGTATCTTACATAAACAGGATATCCGTTTCCTGAAACGGTATATGTATCCTTAGCGAGTACAATTTCAAAATCAACAACATCTATCGCTTCTCCTGCCTTTGCATGGCAGACTACCTCCGGAGCGGACAGGTGTCCCGAAGATATGATTACGGTTGAATCGGCATAAGACGAAGGGACATAAGTAATCTCCACTCTGCCGTCGTTGTCCGCTGTAAAGCTGTTGAAATAAACTATATCTGCGTCCTCAATGTCAGGAATTGCCGCATTGTCGTACAGCCCCTTTACCACTGTCACCAGATATGTTCGCCCAGGCTGCGCACTGTCATAAGTACAGCTGTATTCGCCGCTTTGAGCATCAGGGTATATTACTGCCGGTTCTTCGGCAAGCACCGATATGCAAGACAAAGCAAACAAGATAGCAAAAAGCATAAGCAGTGCAAAAAACTTTTTTTTCATAGGAAATTCCTCCCCGGTTGAGCTGTCATGTTTGTATATAAGTATAACATACATAATCCCTGATGTCAAACATTTTAGAAAAAAAGCACAAAGGTAAAATCAGGTTTATTTAATCGTCCGCTTCAGCATATCTTTCATTTTTTCAGTACCGATTCCTAATGGAACTAACAGATATAAGTAAAGTCTAAGCGCGGCAAGCATCACCGATAACTAAAAAGATTGACACGGAGCACAGAAAAATATATAATAATGTATAATAAGTGTAGATAAATTAAGTTTTGATTGCCCTGCTGCAAGACAAGCCGTGAAGCGCAGTACAGTATTACTGTCGCTTGCGCTGCTCCGGGCAGCATATAAGGAACAGCAAAATAATAAAAGATCTATCATCTTTCTTCATTTACTTGTATTTCTCTCATGAGTGACAATTTTATCAATAACAGTGTTATTCGCAGCTATTTCTATCATTACATACCGAGTAGTCAGCCCGTCTGAATATCTCGTTAAGTACAGAATAAGGAAAGCAATTGCATATATCGAAAATGATCCGTCAATGCTTATAAATGAAGCGGCGGAAATTCGGACTCAAAGCTCGTTACTACTTTTCAAAATTCTTTAAAAAGGAAACCGGCATGAGTCCCGGCAAATATTTTCACAACACCCGCAATCAGCACACGTTTCATGCATATAATGCTATAATTGCAAATTACTTCAACCGAAAGGAACAAATATGAACATTACGGTTATCGGATGCGGAAGATGGGGCGGATGTATTGCCTGGTACCTTAATAAAACAGGCCACCGTGTTACTCTTTACGGAAGAGCAAACTCCGTTCACATGCAAAAACTGATAAAAGAACGCAGAAACGAATATATTTCATTTCCTGAAAGCCTCAGCCTGTCAACAGAATATTCCTGTATTCAGTCTGCGGAAATAATTGTCATTTCCGTGCCTTCCCAGTCTCTGAGATCACTGTGCAAAGAGCTGAAGAAGCTTGAAATAAAAAATAAAATCTTCGTACTCTGCATGAAGGGCATAGAAAATGACACCTGCAAAAGACTGTCCGAGGTAGTAAGCGAAGAGGTTGATTCCTCAAACCGTGTGGCAGTATGGCTCGGGCCAGGACATGTCGAGGAGTTTTACAAGGGAATACAGAACTGCATGGTAATCGACAGCGCTGACGACGAAACAAAACGCATGCTGGTAGACTCCTTTACAGGCGACATAATACGGTTTTACTACGGAACGGATCTAATCGGCAATGAAATAGGCGCGGCTTCAAAAAACGTCATCGGAATCGCTGCCGGCATGCTCGACGGACTGGAAATGACTTCGTTAAAAGGCGCGCTTATGGCACGGGGAACCAAGGAAATCGCGGGACTTATCGAAAAATGCGGCGGAAATCCAAAGTCCGCATACGGACTCTGCCACTTAGGCGACTATCAGGCGACCGTCTTTTCACAGTACAGTCATAACAGAAAATTCGGAGAAAGCTTTGTACGGGGCGAAAAATTTGATTTGTTAGCCGAGGGATACTATACCGTTCCGGCTTTAATAAAGATGGCGCAGCAAACAGAAACAGAGCTTCCTATCTGCAGTGGCGTCTACAACGTGCTTTACAACTCAACCAACCCGAAAAAAGCGCTCAATCAACTGTTTGAACGCTCGTTGAAAGACGAATTCTGATTGTTGTATATCTACTATTTTGAGAACACCGACGCTCGTTTTTTGCCAATATTGCCGATTTTTCAAAAAAGTCCTTGACTTTTTGTGAAATTCAGATAGAATATAATAGTATATTTTTGTTAAATCCCGCAAATTATGAATGGGATGAAAAAGGACTTGCCGGACGCATGTCTTAAGGCATGGGCGGTGCGGCGCTTGTCCTTTTGAAAGGATGGACATTGTATGAGTTTAAAAGGTTTTAAGGAAATTGAAACAAACAAGGTTGAGATGGAAATAGTTATTTCCCGCGACGCATTTGAAAATGCGATAAACAAGGTTTTTGCCAAGTCCAAGAAGAATATTTCCATTCCCGGCTTCCGTAAAGGCAAGGCGACAAGAGGTCTTGTTGAAAAGTTCTACGGCAAGCAGGTGTTCTATGAAGACGCTATAAACGATCTTCTCCCGGCTGAAATTGACGCCGACGCAAAGGAAACCTCCTTCCGCATTGCCGGTATGCCTGAAGTTACAGATGTTGATTTTGAAGCCGAAGACGGAATCACCGCTAAGGTTACATTTATCAGATACCCTGATGTTAAGCTCGGAGAATACAAAGGTCTTGCCGTTGATAAGGTAATCGTTAAGACCGAGGACAGCGAAGTGGACGCAGAGCTTGAAAGAGCACGCAAGCGTTACGCAAGAACAATTGAAGTTACCGACAGGGCTGCCGCAAAGGACGACACGGTAAACATTGATTACGAAGGCTTCTGCGACGGAACCGCATTCGACGGCGGCAAGGCACAGGGACACAAGCTCAAGCTTGGCTCCAACACCTTTATTCCCGGTTTTGAAGATCAGATAATCGGTAAGAACATCGGCGAAGAGTTTGATGTAAACGTAAAATTCCCGGAAGATTACCACGCAAAAGATCTTGCCGGCAAGGACGCAACTTTCAAATGCAAGTTGAACGCCATCGAATACGAGGAGCTTCCTGCGCTTGACGATGATTTCGCTAAGGACGCTTCCGAATTTGAAACATTTGATGAATATAAGGCTGACATAAAGGCTAAAATAGAAAACAGACATAATGCAGAAGCTGAGGCAAGACTCGCTCAGGATCTTTCAAAGGCAATAGCTTCTTCCATAGAGGTTCAGGTACCGGACGTACTCATTGACAAGGAAAAAGATAACCTTGTAAGAGAATATGACTATCAGCTCCGCAGCCAGGGACTCAGCCTTGACATGATAATTAAATACACCGGCATGAAGTTCGAGGATATAAAGGCCAGATACTCCGACATGGCTGACATCAATGTAAAGAAGCAGTTAGCGCTTGAAGAAGTGGTAAAGGCAGAAAACATTGAGGCATCCGAAGAAGAGATCGAAAAGAAATACGAAGAAATGGCGCAGCAGTTCGGCATGAAGGTCGAAGATGTAAAGAGCCGTATTTCTTCAGAAGACCTTGCTTATGATGTAAAGAGCATAAAGGCATTTGAGCTTGTAAGGGAAAATGCAAAGGTAACCGAAAAAACGGTAACCGCAGAAGAGTTCGAGAAGATGAACGCCCCGAAGCAGGAAGAAGCGGAAGAGGAAAAGGCAGAAAAGCCGAAGAGAAAGACCGCTGCAAAGAAAACCGCAAAGGAAGATGCTCCTGCTGACGCAAGCGAAAAGCCGGAAAAGAAAGCCCCGGCAAAGCGTACTTCGAAAAAATCCGCAGAACAGCCTAAAGAGCAGTAATAAACCAATTATATGTTTATAAGCCGCCTTTTTTGGCGGCTTATGTCAACGTAAAGCTTTTTAACAACAAAATTCGATTTTTTTCAACCTCAAAATGAAAGGAATGACTTACATGGCACTCGTACCAATGGTAGTAGAACAAACAAATCACGGAGAGCGTTCTTTTGATATTTATTCAAGACTGCTCAACGACAGAATTGTTTTTTTAAGCGATGAAGTTAATGATGTCACCGCTTCCCTGGTAGTAGCGCAGCTTCTGTATCTTGAAGCTCAGGATCCCGACAAGGACATTTCTCTTTATATAAACAGCCCCGGCGGTTCCATAACTTCCGGTATGGCTATATATGATACAATGAACTATATAAAGTGCGATGTTTCAACAGTTTGCATCGGAATGGCGGCAAGCATGGGCGCTTTTCTTCTCGCGGCAGGCGCCAAGGGCAAGCGCTTTGCCCTTCCCAACAGCGAAATTATGATTCATCAGCCCCTTATAAGCGGCGGTCTTACAGGACAGACAACAGATATTAAAATCTATTCAGATCATTTAGTCGCAACCAAGGAAAAAATGAACCGTATTCTCTCCGAACGTACCGGTAAAAGCTACGAACAGGTTTGCGCTGACACCGAACGCGACAACTTCATGACAGCTCAGCAGGCTTGCGACTACGGTTTGGTAGACAAAGTAATTGTAAAAAAAGACTAATAACTTTCCGAAAGGAGCCGGTTTAATAACAGCCGGTAAGTGCATTTGAATGGCATCTACAAAAAACACGGAAAAAAGAATTTGCGCTTTCTGCAAAAAAGAAGAAAAAGAAGTCGGTCACCTTATTTTAGGGCCTGACGGTGTAAATATCTGTAACAACTGCGTTGCAATATGCGCTGATATTCTTGACAGCATGCTCAAAGAGTCAGAGGAAGAAGCCAAAAAGGCTCCTCTCAGCCTGAGCACTCTTCCTAAGCCGTCGGAAATGAAAGATATGCTTGACAAATATGTCATAGGTCAGGAAAAAGCCAAAATTACTCTTTCGGTTGCAGTGTACAATCACTACAAACGTATTTTGCAGAAGGCAGACAGCGACGACGTAGAAATACAAAAAAGCAATGTGCTTCTCATAGGTCCGTCGGGCGTGGGTAAAACAATGCTTGCCCAGTCACTGGCAAAACTGCTGAAAGTACCGTTTGCGATAGCCGACGCAACGACACTCACAGAAGCCGGATATGTCGGAGAAGACGTGGAAAACATACTTCTTCGCCTTATTCAAGCGGCTGACTATGACATTTCTCTTGCGGAGAAAGGCATAATCTATATCGATGAAATAGATAAAATTTCACGCCGCAGTGAAAACCGCTCCATCACAAGAGATGTTTCCGGAGAGGGAGTACAGCAGGCACTGTTAAAAATTCTCGAAGGAACGGTGTCAAACGTACCTCCGCAAGGCGGACGCAAGCACCCAAATCAAGAATTTATCCAGATAAATACGGAAAATATACTCTTTATTTGCGGCGGTGCTTTTGACGGTATTCAAAGTATAATAGAAAATCGCCGTGGTAAAAACGGTCTTGGATTCGGCGCTGAGATTCTCACCAAAGAGGAGAAGAAAAAGGACGATATTCTTTCCGCTATTGAGCCGCACGATTTGGTTAAATACGGACTGATTCCGGAACTTGTCGGCCGTATCCCTCTCATTACTGCGCTTTCTCCGCTTGACACCGAAGCTCTTGTAAGAATTCTTACAGAGCCTAAAAACGCCATTATAAAGCAGTACCAGAAGCTTTTTGGCATGGACGGAGTTGAGCTTGAATTTGAAGAATCTGCTCTGCGTGCGATTGCAGAACGTGCAGAAACCAGAAACACGGGCGCAAGAGGTCTGCGTGCGATAACCGAAGAAATAATGACCGGTCTTATGTATTCCCTGCCGGACGATAAAGACTTAAAAAAGGTAATTATCACACGCGACGTAGTTGAAAACGGCGCTCAGCCTCAAAAGGTATACTAACCTAACCGCAAGCAAAACAGTATTAGCTGAAGATCAGACACCGAATTTCCGGATTTCTGTAAAAATAGCTGTACTGACGAAATTTGAATACTCTTCTGACAGCCCGTGGAAAAGTATTTTTCTGCGGGCTGTCCCAAATTCAGAGCTTTTATTTATCAAACCCACTATTGTTAACGCACATTTCACCGGCGTCACCAAGAGGAAATTAAAAATGACAGACACTGCAACTATTTACTATCATCAGTTAAAAACAGCAAAAAATTCCAATCAGAGAAAAGAGCGGCTGAAACAAGCTCAGTACAACATAGACCGTATCACGCAGGAATCTAAAATCCCCGGGGCTTTAACGAGAACTCCTCCGACAGTAAGTAAGGAGCATGTTCAAACTTCTTTGCCGCCGAGCCTAACGCTTAGTTCTGCCGAAGCAGTCGAAACCTGTACTTCCAACACTCTCCGCTCTCTCGGTCTTACCGGTAAATATGACGGATTTAAATATATTTGCAAAGCGGTTGAGGAAATACTTGCATGCAAAGATTCTCCGCATTTTCAAAGTATTTATTATGACATAGGGAAAGCCTACGGAGTAAACCGCTGTTCTGTTGAGCGCAGTATCCGGTACTCCATTTCGTACATAAAGAAAAATGTAAACTACTCAAAGTTGGCCGCTTTCTTCGGAGAAGCCATAACTGACGAGAAAAACTTTTCTAACAGCAAATTTTTGCTGATTCTCTCTGCCGACGTATACGAAAAGATTGCTTCCCTGGAACTCGAAGTATAACCGGTATTTTTTGCCGCTTTTGAGTGTTCAGCGTGATAATTAATTTAAAATATATATGTTGTTCATAAATTTATGATAAAATTACCCAAAATATATTGGAGGAATAATGCAAATGCAGAATTTTATTTATATGCTTGAGGATGCGGCTGCATCCGGAAGTACTGCCGCTACCCCATCAACCGCCGACATGTGGACAATGCCGATACTGCTTGTAGTTTTTATCGGCGCAATGTATTTCTTTATGATACGTCCCCAGAAAAAACAGGAGAAAAAGATGGCAGACATGAGAAACAATCTCATGGTTGGCGATGAAGTAACAACCAACGGAGGAATTTTAGGAAGAGTTGTTCATGTCAAGGATGACGTTGTTACAATAGAAACCGGCTCTGACAGAATTAAGATAAAGGTTCGTAAATGGGCTATCGCTACAGTGGACAAGAAGATTGATGAGAAGCCCAACGTTCCCAAGGGCGGTTTCAAGGTTACCGGAGTTAAAAAGTCAGACGAAAAGAAAGATTCTGACAAGCCGGAGCTTAAGTAAGATTGATTGACAATTGTAACATTGATTGAAAATTTTGTTATAAATATTAAGTGACAAACATATTTATTTTATGACAAACAAAATCGAGAGCCTAATTAAACGGCTCTCTTTTTTTGTTGAATTATTAAATTTAACTTCAATTGCGTTATTATTCACAATCTGCGGAAACAGCTTTTTCGTAAATTGCAATTACTTCATCGGAAGGTTTCTTATCAAGAAGCGATCCAACAACCGAAGCGATAAGACCGCACGCAAATCCGGGAAGTATTTCATATATGCCGGTATTCTTTAAGAAAACAAGCCACAATACGTCAACCAAAGCGCCTACGATAACTCCGGCACAAGCTCCACGATATGTAAGGCGTTTCCAGAACAGCGACAGTATTACAACCGGTCCAAATGATGAACCAAATCCTGCCCATGCGTTTTCAACCATGTTCATGATTGTCTGAGCACCTTCCGCTTTACTGCTTGCAATAAAGTAAGCGATTAAGGCAATAATCAATACTACGACACGTCCTACCCAAAGAACTTCCTTTGAGCTTGCCTTTTTACGAATTATCGGCTTATAGATATCGCTCGTAAAAGACGATGTCGCAACAAGAAGCTGAGAGTCAGCAGTAGACATTGACGCAGCAATAATTGCGGCAAGTAAAATTCCGGCAATAAACGGCGGGAAGAGAGAGCGGGCAAGGTTTATAAATATAAGCTTCTGATTTCCCTGCTCCAAAAGTTCTGCGCCAAGCGGAAGCATTTTTCCAAAATAAGCAAGGGCAATCGTTGCGCCAAGAGAGAGTATAACCCAAACAATAGCAACTGTCGAGCTCTTTTTTACCATGGACGGTTTTTCAATTGCCATAAATCTTACCAGGATGTGCGGCATACCGAAGTAACCAAGTCCCCATGCAAGTCCTGATATTATTTCTTTAGGCGGAGCTTTAAAAGGATTTGATGTAAATGAATAAACGGTTCCGTCCACGGAGGTGACTGTCTGAGAGAGCAGAGAAGTATCAAGCTGACCGGAAGCTGCGAGAGTTATCGGAACAGTGAGAAGCGCAACAAGCATTAACAGTCCCTGGAAAAAGTCTGTCCAGCAAACAGCGTTATAGCCGCCGAGAAAAGTATAGGCAATTATAATAAACGCAAAAATCAGCATCGCTATATCAGATCCAAGCCCGGGGAAAAGGGTTGTAAAAACGGAAGTTCCCGCAACGAATCCGGAAGCAACATATACTGTAAAGAATACCAGGAAAATAACTGCGCTGACAACCTGGAGAGTCATCTTTTTTGAAGCAAATCTGTTGCAGAGGTACTGCGGTAGGGTTATCGAGTCATTTGCAGCCTTTGAGAAACAGCGCAAACGTCTTGCAACAAAAATCCAGTTAAGTGCAGTTCCTATTGCAAGACCAATGCCGATCCATGCCTGTCCCAAACCGAAAGCGAGAATACTTCCGGGAAGCCCCATAAGCAGCCAAGCGCTCATATCCGACGCCTGGGCGCTCATAGCGGTAACCCACGGCCCCATTTTTCTGCCGCCTAAAAAATAGCCTTTTTCACTGTTATCTTTGGATTTAAAGAAGAAAAACACTCCTATTCCGAGAACAACAACGAAGTACAGCACGAATGATAAAACTTCCATGTAATTCTGTCCTTTCACGAATATGGAAAGCACCATATTCTTTAGCTTAATGAATTATTCAAAATTATACCACAATAACAATAGTAATGCAATATAAATTTAATGCAATTGACTAAAAAGCTGTATAAGTTATTTCTTTTAAGCATTAAAGCAAAACAAAATAAAAATTCTTTCAGCTTTCTGCAATAAATCGCTCACGCTGAATACCGATTATGGAGTTTTTTCACAGTTTACCCTCCCTATTCATCCACGCAATTATTGCGTTGTTTTCTATAAACAAATAAATCCACCGTAAAAATTCACGGTGGATTACTTGGGAAGCTGCCAAATAGTTTAAATTAACTGTTTGATTTCTGATTTTCTATTGACTTTTCATATTCAGCCCTGTTTTGATTTCCTGTTGCGTTACGGAAAATACGTGTATCATTTTCATCAGAATCAAAAACGTATTCAAGGGCTGCGCGATAACCATTGCCTATGTCAGCCGGCTCATATTTTCGGTATAACCCGTCCGCTATCGGAAAATATCCATCTCCGACTCCTTCATATTCCGTTAAGAGCCAAACAGCCACAGTGTCATCATTTATTCTGTGAGTAAACTTTACAAATCCTATCCCCTCTGCATACCAACATTCGCTTTTTCCACCGAAGTAATCGTTAAAATTAAGGTCAAAGCTGATATGGCGGCAGTTTTCAAATGTGCCCGCAGGAGTTATTACGGTTTCATCGTCTAAAACTGTAAATTCTTTCAGTGGGGATTTTGGTTTTGCGGAAAATCCGGGGACCCATTCATCGGACCACCATCCCATCCCACATTCGTCGACAATTTTATCAAAAGAACTGAAAAGCATTTTTATGCCATCAACGTCTTTCGGAACATCTTTCCATTCAAAATGCTCCGTTTTCACAATTTGTACTTTTCCGTTTGAGTTATTTATTATGTAACTGTTATAGAAATTCCACCTCCCCTTTTCTGTATAACCGGGATTGAATTCGGGATCTGTATCCAAAATTCTCCGCATAACGTCATCTACCGCCTGTACACGTTTTTTCTGGCGTTTAGTTACTGCGAGTTCCTTTGCTCGCCGCAACGTCTCACTTACGCCAACTAATTTTACTTTACCATCCTCTTTGATATAATAGTTTTTCTTCATTTTCTCAATATTTCCGTCAAAGGTGTCGGGATATCCTAAGATTTTAAGCCAAAAGGCAGCGGCAACAGTAGCTGTATTGTTTTCAAAAGCAGTTACTTCAAAAAAGTGTTCGCTCTCATAAAAGGCAGTGCTGTCAGGCGATATAACACAATAATCCCAGCGGTTGCCCGGTGCAAATGGAATAACATCATCGCCGCCGAGAATCTTGAATTCAGACAATTCGTATTTGTGTTTTACACCAAATCGTTCGACTTCTTGGCGCACAATGCCTATACCGGCGCAAATAAATGTTTTGCAGTAGGTTAAGCCATATTTATTTCCTTTAAATTCGTACACAAGACAGTTTTTAAAAGTTCCGGCAGCTGTTTGACAAGTCTCTTTATCTGAAACAAAAGTCAGAGTACCTTGTCCTGTTTCTGAAACCATAACGTCTCCTACCTTCATTCCGGGATCAAATATTAGGTTATTGCGCATTGACAAATTCCAGAAGAGGCTTGATGTACAGTCCGTGAAATCGTTGCCGTTGTCGTAACCGGGTTCAGACCAAAAATAAAGCTTACTATCAATAAATCGAAGTATTTCTCCGGTAGCTGTTATTGAAATAGTTCTGTCATCTTTATTTTGAACTGATTTTAATACCTTTGTTTCGCAATAAATTGCGGCTTTTGCGTTTGCGTAGTATTCGTTTTCGGGCGGCATTACTTTCATTGTTTCCTTAAATGCCTCGATTGCCTTTTCATACTGACCTATTTTGCGATATTCATAACCGAGCCAAAACCATGTATACCCCAACGCACTCAAAAATCCTTTTTCTTTAAAATATGGGATTTGAGTGTTAAGCATATAGTTTTGCCTATCTCTTCCTGTATACTTTCCACTTTCATAACCCGCCACAGCCTGCATAACATCTTCATTATGTCCGTCTTCGGCAGCCTTTTTGATTTTAGCGAATACTTCATCATTTATTTGTCCGGGAATCCACCACGCTCCCAAAAGCCAGGTATCTGCTAATGCATGGCTTTTTTCCTTAGAATCAGGGAGCTCGTTTACCAATTCCAAAACCGCTTTATACTCAGCTTCAAATCCGGATTTATCTTCTTTTATTATCCAAAGTTTAAGCGCTTCAACCTGGCGCATAACGCGGGAAACAACAGATTCATTTTCATTATATGTCTTTTCCATTATTCCATATCCCTTTCTTAATTGTTTTCGTCCTTCGGAAAGTCTCCATTTAACTGTGCCCTCGGATATTGAAAGTTTTTTTGCGATTTCCTTTACTGACAGGTCGGAAAAATAGTGTAATTTTACGGTCTCGCGGATTTTTTCGCTCAACGCCTCTACTTTTTCGTGCAGGTCGTCGTATTCTAAAAGGCTAAAGTCTGTTGGATCAGGAATATCAAAGTTTTCAAATTCATTTAAACTTATACTCGGTATAGCGCTGTGATAATGCGTCACAAGAGTTCTCGCATGGTTTTTTGCAATACTGCATACCCACACCCCGAATTTTTCTCTTTCCCGCAAAGCCGAAAGATTCATCCAAGCTGAAAGAAAAGCGTCTTGCGATGCGTCTTCAGCCGAAAACCTGCTGCCTGTAACATTAAAAGCCGTTCCCTTCACTGCGCGCTGGTGACGGGTAACGAGTTCCTCAAATGCCGATTCATCTCCGAGAAGCGTCATTTGCACTAATGTGCTGTCGTCCTTTTCAAAGTATTTATTCATCCTGCGTTTCTTTCCTTTCCTTCAGACTTCACCGGTAAGACTAAAAAAATGTTCAAAAGGTTGGGTTGATTTAAAAATTTTGTCAAAAAAATAATAAATCGGCGCATTGTAAAATGAACCTGCAATAGTAAGAAAACAGAAAAAAGTATCCATAGTGACGAACCTGTGGTAGAATTGAGATTGGACAACAACAATTCTGAAAGGAACATCACTATGGACATTCTAAAGTATACCACAAAAGTTCGCAAAGGGCAACATCTGACTGCCGAAGAACGGCACGACATTGAAGTTCATCTGAAAGACGGTTGGTCAACATACAAAATCGCCAAACATTTAGGTCGGTC
>QAKH01000082.1 GCA_003343885.1 Clostridiales bacterium
GGTAAAACCATTATACCATAAGGAGTTCGAGATCTCAATTTTCATTTAACTTAACAAAACGAAAATAAATAAAAGGAGGAGTATTATGAAAAGAAAAAGCCTTTTGCTGATTTGCGCAGTAATATTGATGAGCATTGCGCTCGGAACCTGTGCTTCGGCAGATTTTACAAGAACGCAAACCTATTCCGAAGGTATGTTTAGTGACGTCTCGTCAAGTGAATGGTATGCAGAGAGTGTTAAAAACGCGTACGAATTCGGTATTATGAAGGGCGACAGCGCAACAACCTTCAACCCTTCCGGCACATTGACAGTTGCCGAAGGCGTAACCATTGCCGCTCGAATTTATGAAACACTCAATAATAAACCGATTCCTCAAGCCGACGGCGAGTGGTACCAGATGTACGTCGATTACGCCGTTGCTAACGGTTTCCTGGAAGAAGGCAGATTTGAGGACTATAACGCTCAGATTCAGCGCTACGAAATAGCTGAGCTTCTTGCTGATGTCTGCGGCGACCTGCCGGCTGTAAACAGCGTTGAAACTCTTCCCGATGTCGCTTCAGGAACGGATTACGCAGAAAAAGTGCTTAAGCTGTATAACGCGGGCATTCTTACCGGTAATGATAACTACGGAACTTTCGCACCGTATTCCTACCTGCTCAGAAGTGAAATATCCGCAATGGCGGTAAGAATTGCTGACAGCACACTTCGTGTACAAAAGCAGTTTGATACAATACCGGCAAGAGCTTTTACAGATCCTTATTACATAATAGAAGCTGTTCTGCCAAACGGCAGAAACGGCCTTGCAAACGGCTGGAACTACGATAACAGATTTGACCTCTATAATACGTCCGGCACAGACAAATCAGTTCTTTCTGATACTGCCGACGATAAGTTTTATTCGCTGATACGTGATTTTGATCCGGAATACGAGGGCGTTTTGCGCCTTGAAGCGTTAATAGACGCAACTTCGGGCGAAACAGGCATCTATATAGCATTCGAAAACGCCGATGAAGATATATTGTTCCAACTCACGCCTAAGGGTGGAAAATGGGCGTTTGTAGGAACAACTGAGGTCGTTACCCCGGTTGAGATTTCCGATACTACCGTAGAACGCTTTGCAATTGAAATGGATATCGACCTTGATAATAACACCGCAAGCGTTGTTATAAACAATATACCCTGCGGCACAGTGTCCATACCTGAGGATGCAGTTCTCAGCCGCCTTGTGCTTGGCACAAATAAGGTAGGCAAGGGTAATTTGTCTATGCTCCATGTCCGTCTGTCCAAAAACTATGCGGTAAATGACAGATTTCTTGTCGGACGTGAAGAAGTTATCGGACAGACACCTGCAAACTGGGAGATATCCGGCGATTTCGCAATCGATAAGATGGAAAGTATGCGCGGATACGATTGTTTCAGCGTAAAAGCCGACTCAAAGGCAGGAACTGTTTCAACGGCTGAAAGAAGCTTTATTCCTGTAACCGGAAAGATCAGCTTTGAAACTATGATACTTCTTCCCGAGAATACCGACGGAGCCTCAGTAGCTCTCACAAGTGCAGGTCAGGAAGTAATTAAGTTTGAGACACGTGACGGTAAGCTGTACGTCGGAGATATCATGGTCAACGATTATACGGCGAATATCTGGCAGACGCTTCATGTCGACGCAGATACTCTTGCCGGAACAGCTGAAATCAAAGTTAACGGAAAAACCAAGGCAACAGTCGATATAACAGCAAAAGTTTTCGACGGAGTAAAAATAACATTTGCTCCCGATAAGGACGCCGTTATGTGGTTTGACGACGTAAACGTATATAACCTTATTGACCACGCAGACTATCCGTCATATCCGCAGGTTGCCGAATCAACCGATTATAATATAGGTCTTAACGTGTGCTGGCTCTGGAGAGACCAACAGTCCGGCGAGGGCTGGGACTCTGTAAGCCCGTTCCCGGAATTTGATTCCTTCCTCGGCTTCTACGACGAAGGTTTGCGTGAAACGGCAGACTGGGAACTCAAGTGGATGGCTGAGCACGGTATTGACTTTATACATGCGTGCTGGTACTGCCCGTCAGGCGATGTCCAGAATCCTATAAAGGGCATGCGCCATTCATACAGCGCGCTTCATGACGGCTACATGAACGCAAAATACAGCGACCTCGTAGATTTCTGTATCATGTGGGAAAATAACGGACAGGACTGCACTTCCTTTGAGCAGTTCCGTGAGTATATCTGGAATTACTGGGTAGAGTACTACTTTAAGGATCCTCGTTACGCAAGACTTGATAATAAAGCTGTTCTTACCATATGGAACAGAACAAAATTTGAAACCGCTTTTGGAGGAGCCGAAGGAACCAGAGAAGCAGTAAGCTTCATGAACGAAGAGCTCAAGAAGCTTGGTTACGACGGAATTATAATCCTTGCTTCAACACAGGGCGCAAATCCGTCTTCAACCTATACCGATATAACCAACCTCGGATACGACGCTACCTACGGTTACCACTGGGGCCCCAACGGATACAGCGCAGATTACCAGATTGAATGTAATGAAGCCGATATCGCAAGCTCGGCAGGAATCAGCCACCATATTCCGACCGTCAGCGTAGGTTTTAACGATGTCGGAAGAAATGAAACACGTGATCCTATAATCACCGGAGAAGATCATCTTCGTGTGTGCGAATATATCAAGGAAACTCTTGATACATTTGATACCGGAACATGGAAGGATAATACCCTGTTTGTATCAACATGGAACGAGTACTCTGAGGGTACTTACGTACTCCCGACCGCTTCTAACGGATTTGATTACCTTGAAAATATAAGGCTCACCTTTACAAATGATACAAGCGATCACAGCGCACTTGACGTAAAGCCGACTCAGGCTCAGATAGACCGCGTTTCGCATATGTATCCTCCGAACCACGCACCTATACGCTGGTTCCAGTTTGAGGAACCAAGTGCCGATGAATCCGGGGAGATTTCTACCGATTCTCTTGTTCCGGTCATCACATACGATATGTCAACCGAAGAAGGAACAGGACTTTGGGAAAATCAGTTCGGCATGAGTGATTATTCCGAAGAAAATGGAGTTATAAAAGGAACGGGAACCGGCGAGGATTACGCTATAAGACTTGATCCTGAGGCATGGTTTGAGGCCGATACGGCACCAGTACTGCATATTCGTATAAAAAATGACGCAATGGCGAATATAGAAGTGTTCTACACCACTGACAGCAGTCCTTCATGGGACAGCAAGAAGAGTAAGACAGTTGCAATAACATCTACCGGTGAATTTGTGGATTATTATATAAATATGACGACTACGGGAACTTGGACGGGCAAAATTACCGGACTCAGAATAGACCCGCAGTCGGCAGCAGGAACATTTGAAATTTCTCTTATTGAGCTTATGAATTTCCCGCCTGAGGGCGAGGATGCCATTCCGTCCGTAGTTGTCAACGGTGCGCTTCTCGACTTCACTTTCTATCCTGAGATACTTGAAGACGGTGAGTTTGAAGTTGTCGGAGAGGCAAGACAAAAAGGATTTTATTCCGCAATGCGAGTTTACCACGAGTGGGATAGATTTACCGGCGACGGTGTTCTCACACTCAAGACGCGCGATGAAAAAACACTTGTATTTACAGTTGGCAGCGATAAGGTGCTCGTAGACGGAGAAGAGCAGGAGCTCGGATTTACTTTCCGCCTGCGTGACGGATTGCCGGTATTCCACCTAAAGAAACTTTGCGATTTGCTCGGATATAAGTATACCGTTGAAGGAAAGACAATCAGCGTCCAGGCGGCGACAGACGAAGAATACGAGATACTCAAAAACAGAGTTCCGGATCAGTGGGAGTTTGAAGTTGGCGGAGAGACCGAGGGCTGGAAAGTCCAGAACTGTTCAATTTCTGTTATGAACGGCAGACTAAGAATTTCTCCTACAAATACTGACCCGGCAGTTTCAAATTCGGTATTCTTTGATGCAGACGACTATACACATGTTGCCATAGGAGTTGTGTATGATAAAGAAGCACTGGCAAATCAAAGACCGCAGCTGTTCTTCACGACAAAGTCAAGCACGAGTTATACAGCCGATAAGTGTATAAACGGCGAATATAACGGCGAGGGTCTTGAGGATGGCGATATACTTGAAGTTATATTTGATTTAGGTTCGAATTCCCTGTTCTCAGGAACAATAACCGGTCTGCGCTTCGACCCGTTGGGAAGCACTTCTACGGTTGAGGTCGAATACATTCGTTGTGAAAACGATCCTTCGAAACTCGGTAAAGCTACCGGCGAAATTATAGAGGTCGACGACGAAAATCAGTGGTATTTTGATACAGACGGAGACGCTGAAGGTTGGAGAACACAGAATGCAACCGTAGCTCAGATTTCCGGCGGATACCTCAAGAGTACCGGACAGAACGGAGACCCGGCTATAGTAAGAGATGTGTCCTTCTCAGCGAATGACTATCAGGTTGCCGTTGTCGGAGTAAGATACACTGAGGCGCTGAAAGATGCTTCCGCAGATTTCTTCTTCATAACAAAATCCAGCCCCACTTGGGCGTCAGATAAAGGAATAGGGGCAAAATATCAAATTCCGGAGCTTGTGAGCGTTGGTGAAACTGTTGAACTTACGTTCTACCTTACAAACAATGCTAACTGGAAAGGTGATATAACAGCAATCCGTATCGATCCGTTCAGTAAGAACGAAGAATTTGAGATTGACTATGTCCGCCTGTTTAAGTTGGAGGGTTATGAGCCTGAGGAAGAAGATAATTCCGAATCAGAGGAACCGGCGCAAGCTACAAAACCCACAACCGTTACAATAACCGACGTGAATAATTTGCCGGAGGGCGTCAAAGTTTATTCAGAGTCTTCGTCTGAAGTTATAGTTACTAAGGATCCTGAAGATGAGAGCAAGAATGTCTTTCAGGTTAATTGTATAAAAGACGGAGAGGAGTATAGTTACCTCAATGTCGGAATGCAGTTTGAGGCAGGAAAAACTTATAAGATTTCCTATAAAATTTATCCGCTTACCGACAAAAAGGGAAATGACTACGAAAAGACTATAATCGGCGGTAATTTACGTTTTGCTACTGCCTCGACGCCGACTATAAAAGATCATACTTTTGCGATTGAATCAAATCGCAGTACGGGAGACGGATGGATTTCTGTTGAGGCTGAATATACCGTTCCGCAGGATTATACACCAACTGACAATGATTGCTTCCAGATTTGGGGCAAACCCGTAAATCAGATCGGTATTAGCTATCTTGCAAGCGATATAAGCATTCAGCTTAAATAAATAATTATACTGTTTTTACAAAAAACGGTGGTAATTGCTAAATTATCATAGGTTAAAGGAAGAAGAGGACGGCTTTTGTTTATCAGAACCGTCCTCTTGCGGTATTTTCAAATATGCGGAGAGAGGTGCTTGATATGAGAGCAAATTACGGCACAGGCATTTTAAGCTCTGTATTCGGTGCACAGGTGTTTGAAATGCCAAGACATACAAACACGCTTCCCACTACAAAGCCGCTCGGCACGGAAAAAGCGGCAGAGGGGATCATTATATTCCGGCTCTGTCAAACGCCAAGGGGCTTACGGGAATAAATATGTCGCAGCCGCATTTGAACGATATGGAAACCATATACCGAAATACCGTAGATAAGGGTATCAAAATCCTTGCCTTTGACAGGGAGTTCGCCGAACGTGACCTTTCAAACAGGGAATACGGCTTTCACGGCAATCTCCACTGCTCATAATAGAATAGGAAATAGGAGTTTGCCGCAAAACAGAAAAGGTACACAATTAAATCGTACATATCAAATTGAATAAAAAAAATAAATCCCGGTACGTGAGAGGAAAACTCCTGTATCGGGATTTGTTTGTAATGGGGTGATATGCGTTTAAAGCTTCCGCAAAGCGGAGTGATTAGATGGATTATTCTACAGGGCGGAGTGATTATTTCGCCAAGCGGAGTGATTATTCCGCAAAACAGACGTATTGTTCCGCAGAGTGGACAGTTTGTTTTAAAATATACCGGTATACAAACTTGTAATATACTTCAGTTCGGTTTAGAGCTAAACTTGTTCTGATTGCCGCGCCTGTTTTATCATCATGTCCTTGACTTTCATAAGGCGGGTAAGGTTTCCGCGCTCGTTTTCACTGAGCTTCATGGTTATAACTTTAATTGTGTTTTCAAGCTGAGGAATCATGGTGTATTCAAGCGCGTTTACACGGCGTCTTGTCTTTTCGATTTCTTCGGCAAGCATCTGAGAGCGCTTTTCCGCTTCGGCAAGGCGCAAAAGGTCGGGCACAGCCTTGTCAAGCTCGGCGGCAGCGTCGTCAAGCTCGGCGGCAGTGAATGCAAATCCATAGCTTAACAGACCGTCAGCTTCCTTTTTCATGCGAAAATCGTATTCGGGAACATTAACGCTCATGATATTTTTTGTGCTCACGGAAAGTTCGGCTTCGTTTTTGGGATATACGAGAGCTTCCTCGAGAACCTCAGATGAAGTCAAAGCCGCCGCAACCGTAAAACTTGCGTGAATATCGGCGATACGCTTTTCGGTTTTTATGCGCAGCTCCTTGTTCTCTTTGACGGATTCAAGAAAGGTTTTCATGAGCTCGTCGCATTTGTCCTTTAACAGCTTGTGTCCCCGGCGCGCCGTCGCAAGGCGCTTTTTAAGCCTGCCAAGCTCCATTCTTGTAGGGTTTACGTTTAATACGTCGGCCATTTTCCGGTCACCTGCTTTTCGTTGATTTTTTAAGTTTTTTTGTCATGGTGACAGCGGTGTGTCAGCTTCGCCGTCACGGAAAGTTTAGATAAATGACTTAGCCGATTATAATATAGGGTTTTCGGCAAAAATTGAGAAGCCGTAAAGCCTTATAAATTCAGCAGTTTTAGGCATTTTAGCGGTTTTGGCGGCTTAGGAATTTTTGACGGCTTAGTTGTTTTTATGGTTTAGGAGTTTTGGGCGTTCTCTGAGTCTTTCGGATAATACTTTTCAAGAATTTCCGGCTTGACACGTTTCAGCTCGCTTTTCGGCAGAATAGTGAGAAGCTTCCAGCCCAAATTTAACGTTTCTTCTATCGAGCGGTTTTCTTCAAAGCCCTGATGAATGTACTGCCGCTCAAATTCTTCAGAAAACTTTGCGTAAAGTCTGTCCATAGGAGTAAGCGCCGCCTCTCCGAGTACCACCATAAGCTCGAGCGCCTCTTTGCCTCTTGCGTAGCACGCAATGAGCTGGTTCATTAAGTTTGCGTGGTCCTCACGGGTTTTGCCTGCGCCTATTCCCTTGTCCTTAAGTCTTGAAAGCGACGGCAGAACGTCTACCGGCGGCAAATATCCCTTTCGGTATATCTCACGGGAAAGAATTATCTGTCCCTCGGTTATATAGCCGGTAAGGTCGGGAATCGGGTGGGTTTTGTCGTCCTCGGGCATGGTTAGGATAGGAATCATGGTTATGCTTCCGTCGCATCCCAGTTTGCGCCCTGCACGCTCGTACATGGTAGCAAGGTCGGTGTACAGATAACCCGGATAACCTCTGCGCCCGGGAACTTCTTTTCTTGCGGCGGACACTTCTCTTAACGCCTCGGCGTAGTTTGTGATGTCGGTCAGTATTACAAGAACATGCATGTTCTTTTCAAACGCCAGATACTCTGCGGCAGTCAGCGCCATACGGGGCGTCGATATTCTTTCAATCGCCGGGTCAGAGGCAAGGTTTATAAACAGAACGGTTCTGTCAATAGCCCCTGTGCGCTTGAAGTCGGAAATAAAGAAGTCAGCTTCCTCGAAAGTAATTCCGATAGCCGCAAAAACGACGGCAAAGCGTGAATCTGTTCCGAGAACCTTTGCCTGACGGGCAATCTGCGCCGCAAGGTTTGCGTGCGGAAGTCCGGACGCCGAGAAAATAGGCAGCTTTTGTCCTCTTACAAGCGTGTTAAGTCCGTCAATGGTGGAAACGCCCGTCTGAATAAATTCCGACGGATAGTTTCTTGCGGCAGGGTTTATGGGAGTGCCGTTTATGTCAAGATTTTTGTCCGGAATTATGCGGGGACCTGAGTCAATTGGCTGTCCCATACCGTCGAAAACACGTCCGAGAATGTCCTCAGATACGGCAAGCTCTGTGCCGTGTCCGAGAAAGCGTACCTTGCTGTGAGCAAGGTTTATTCCTGCCGCGCTGTCAAAAAGCTGAACAAGCGCGTTGTCGCCGTTTACTTCAAGTACCTTGCAGCGGCGCACCGAGCCGTCGGGCAGTTCAATTTCGCCGAGTTCGTCGTATTTGACTCCCTCTACCTGCTTAATAAGCATAAGCGGACCGGCTACTTCGCTGATAGTTTTATATTCTTTTACCGGTATCATGCTTAATCCTCCTTTGTACCGCAAAGCGCGGCGATTTCGGCGTCGAGCTCGGCAATTACCTTGCCGGAAGCCTCGTCAAATTTTTCCGGAGATACGTTTTTAAGACGTCCTATATCCTCTCTTACCGGAAGTTCTGCGAGTTTTGCGGCGTCCGCTCCGTTTTCAAGCGCCTTCAGACCTTTGTCGTAGAACGAGAGTATTACTTTCAAAAGTCCGTATTGCTTGCCGAGCGGCGTGTATGAGTCTGTATCTGAGAAAGAATCCTGTTGGAGAAAATCCTCACGTATTGAACGTGCCGCTTCAAGCACAAGCCTGTCTCCGCTTGAAAGAGCGTCAATACCGACAAGCTTTACTATTTCGTTTAACTCATTTTCCTGCTGAAGCAGTTTCATCGCCTTTCCGGTCGTGTCCATCCAGTCACGTGCGACATTTTGTGAAAACCAGTCGCTAAGGCGGTCCTTGTATAATGAATAGGAATTAAGCCAGTTTATAGCAGGGAAATGGCGGCGGTAGGCAAGAGATGAATCGAGTCCCCAGAACACCTTTACTATACGGAGAGTCGCCTGAGTGACAGGCTCTGAAATATCTCCGCCCTGCGGGCTGACGGCGCCGACGGCGCTGAGCGTTCCGACTCGGTTGTCGTCGCCAAGACAAATTACTTTTCCTGCCCGTTCATAGAACTGCGCAAGTCTTGACGTCAGATACGCCGGATAACCTTCTTCGCCCGGCATTTCCTCAAGTCGTCCCGACATCTCACGCAGTGCTTCTGCCCAGCGTGATGTTGAGTCGGCGATTACCGCAACCGAGTATCCCATGTCACGGTAGTATTCCGCAATTGTGATACCGGTGTATATGGACGCTTCACGAGCGGCAACCGGCATGTCGGAGGTGTTTGCTATAAGAACGGTACGCATCATAAGGGATTTTCCGTTTCGCGGGTCCTTTAATTCGGGAAACTCACGCAAAACATCGGTCATTTCGTTTCCGCGTTCTCCGCAGCCGATATACACAACCAAATCAACGTCCGAATATTTGGCAAGCTGATGTTGGGTTACGGTTTTTCCGCTTCCGAAAGGTCCCGGAATACATGCAGTTCCGCCTTTTGCTATCGGGAAAAGACCGTCGATTGTTCGCTGACCGGTAATAAGAGGTTCATACGGCGGAAGCTTGCTTGAGTAAGGACGTGCCATACGTACCGGCCATTTCTGCATAAGGGTTAAGCTCTTTACGCCGCCCGGCGTGTTTATCCTGCCTATTTCATCCGTAACGGTGTAGTCACCCTCGGCAAGAGATACTATTTCTCCCGACATTTTCGGCGGTACCATGATTTTGTGCTTTACGACTTCGGTTTCATCGACGTATCCGATAATAGTTCCGCCCTCGCACTTGTCGCCCTCTTTAAGGCAAGGCGTAAAATGCCACTTTTTCTGCCTTGAGAGCGCCGGCGCGTCAACGCCTTTGGGAAGATTTGTTCCCGCAAGCTTATAAAGCTCCTCGAGAGGGCGCTGGATACCGTCGTATATATTTGTCACAAGTCCGGGACCGAGTTCAACGCTTAACGGCTCGCCGGTGGACTCAACCGGGTCGCCCGGGCCGATTCCGGCGGTTTCCTCGTAAACCTGTATTGAAGCCCTGTCGCCTCTCATCTCGATAATTTCACCGATAAGGCGCCCTGAACCGACTCTTACAACGTCGAACATGTTGGCTTCTCTCATGCCGTCTGCAACGACCAATGGTCCGGATACTTTCACTATTTTACCTGTTATCATCTGTTTCACACCTTTGCCAAGTAATTTTTGCGGATACGCCGCAAAATAATCGCTAATCCTTGAGTATATTCGCTCCGACAGCCCGTTCAACGGATTTTTTTATGTTTGCCATGCCAAGTCCCTTGCTTCCGTTTTTGGAGGGAATCGGAATTATGGCAAGAAGCGGTTCGGTTTTATATTTTTCGTATACCTCGGGAATTTCAAGCAGTATCTCCTCGGTTACATACATTACGGCAAAGCCGTCTGAAATGGCTGAGTCAAGTATTCTTGCGGCTTTTTCGGAGGAGTTTACGGCGAAAACCGAAAAGCCTACCGACATAAACCCAAGTACGCTGTCCTTGTCGCCGATAATGCCTATCTTTTTCATATCGTGCCCAACCTCAGCCTTTCCTTAATTTTTTCGGAGCTTAATCCGCAGGACTTTCCGGCAAGCACAATTCTTACGTTCTTGACTTCAAATTCCTTGCGGACAATATACAGCACAAGAAGCTCTGCGCCGAACGGCACCATTCTCACCGCCTGCGCCTTGTTTAAATATATTTCATCGCATAATTTCTCAGTGCCTGCGCCTGACAAAACCGCATCGTTCAAGGCACTGTATGCGGTATACGAAAGCGCCGACAGCAGTTTTGACGGAGTTTCGTCGTAAGCTGAAACGAAAAAGTCCTCGTCAAGCGTTCCGCCGTCTATATAGAGCTTGTGAATAAAGGCTCTGCCTAAGTTCTGCTTTATACAGCGAAGCGCTGAGCTTATGTTTACGCAGTCGATTTTTGTTTTTATAAGATCAATCAGATATTCGCAGCCGCTTTGCGTTGCGTCATTCGCCATGTCCTTAAAAGCCGCTCTGTCAAGGTCTGTGTCAAACTGACCGGGATCCGATGAAGCCGCAAGCTTTTCGATAGCCTCGGGCGCTGCTTTCGCAAGTTCTTTTGGAAAGAGCGAAAAGTCCCTTGCGTTGACAAGATTTACAACCTTGTCAACAGGTACTGTGCCGTTTGGGGACAGCATAGATGACGGATCTTTTCCGAGCATTTCACACTTTATCGCGGCTTTAAGATTGTTGCAGTCGTAAACATACCTGAACGGATTTATAAGAAAATACGGCTTTTCGTCCGTGCCGGTGTCGTAGGCGCTGTCTAACAGCTCGCACGCAAAAGCGTACACATCCTCAAGCTTCGCCTCAAGCATTTTATCGTAGTCCGCGGCTGAGTTCCCGGCGGACTTGTCTGCCGAAAAATCGGAAGAACCGTAAGCCCCGGAAGAACCGTAAGCACCGGAAGTAGCCGAAGAAACGGCAGAACCGGCTGACGAAGCAGAAGCGGAGGTCATACCTGCGGATTCACACGCAATGGCGTATGCCTGTTCAAAGTTTTCCGCGTCCGCCATACGAAAAAGCTTTTCTTTGGTTATGTCAGAGTTTTCGGCGGCACGCAGTCTTGTTGAAAGGTAAAGGAAGTCGGTGTCCTTAAACCGATAGCTTTTCATTCCTCCACCTCCGTCATTCGTTAAACAGAATGCCTAACACCGTTTTCTCAAGACTGTCCCTTGCCGAAGCTATGAGCTTTTCGGCACTGCAGTTTATCTCGATGTCGGAACATTCAAGAATGAAGCCGGCACGTATGCCGGTAGTGTAATCTGCCTTTTCAACAGTGACTTTTTTTGTATAATCTTTTTTTGCCAGGGCAAGGATTTCATCAGCAAAGGAAGCGTCTTTCGGGTTCATGACCAAAAGCGCACGCTCGCCGTCGGCAAGCTGTGAGTTTACGGCGCTTGCAAGCAGACGAGCCATAGCCGGAACATACATGTCGCCCGGAAGATGCGCAAGCTTTTCCACGGCGGCGTCAAAGGCGCTGTCGCACATCTCGGCTTTAAGGGAGAGCAGATGCGACCTCTCACGCATACCGGCGCTGCTTTTGGCGTTTTCCCGGAGTGACGCGGCAGACTCTTTTGCTTTCTGAACAATTTCGGCGGCTTTTTCCTTTGCCGCACCCAAAACCTTTGCCGAAGAAGCTTCAGCCTGTTTTGCGGCGTTTTCAAGCTGCTCTGCCGCGTACTCGTTTGCCTGCTCAAGTATTCGCGCGTTTATTCTGTCAAGTCCCTTGACTTGTTTGTCCAAACCTATCATCTCCTTCGGTAATGTGGGTAAATTTTGTTATGCGGCGAAGATGATGAGAAGGAGCGATACAAGAACCGCAAAAATAGCGTATGTTTCAACCAGAGCCGCGGCAATTACGCCTTTACCGAAATCGTCGGGACGCTTTGCGAGAATATTCATTCCGGCGGCGGCAACTCTTCCCTGCTTAATGCCGGAATAAAATCCGACTATCGCTATGGGTAAGCACGCCACGAGGTAGTAAAGTCCCTGCGCAACGGTGAAGGTCTTTATATCACCGGAAAGAAGGCCCAGGTTGTTTATAACCATGAACGCAACTATCAGTCCGTAAATACCCTGTGTTCCCGGAAGAGCCTGGAGCACAAGCGCTTTACCGAATTTTGACGGATCCCCCGTAACAACGCCGCTTGCCGCTTCTCCGGCAATTCCGACGCCCTTGCTGGAGCCCATTCCCGAAAGTATTGCGGCAAGAGCCGCTCCGAGTATTGCAAGATTGTTGCCTGTGAAAAGCTGTGATAAAAGTTCTGCGAATGTCATGTCATTTTTCCTCCTTGATGATCTGGGTATATTTTGTTCTGACGGAAGCCGGCTTGAACGGTTCTCCTCCGTCAATATAGAATTTTCCGAAAAATTCGATATACTGAAGCCTTGCGGTGTGTACGAATGCGCCTAATAGGCTTAAAGCGAGGTTAAGCGTGTGTCCGAGCGCAATTGCAAGAATCAAGGCAATAAATCCGACAACCGTCGGTCCTCCGAGCGTTCCGATAAGGTTTACTACCTGCGCAATGATTGCTCCGGAAAGTCCGAGTGCCATAATACGTGAATAGGATAACAGGTCGGAAACGTATCCGACAATATCGTACAGGCTCATAACGCCTTTCAGAAGCTTCATAATCGGATTTTTTGCCGCGCGTCCCTGGGTGAGCACAAGTCCTGCCGCGCCTATAAGCGCAACCCATTTGCCGTACTCCGGAACGACCGCAAGCAGTCCTATTCCCGCAAATAGTACAAGCCACAGTCCAACGTCGAAAATCGCGTCGAGGACTTGTCCGCTCTTTATAAGCATATACGCTTTCATGAGAAGACCTGCGACAAGGTGGGCGGCTCCTAATCCAAGCGACAAGAACAGGTACGGTATTGGATTTGTGACCGGATCAAACGCCACGGCTATATCCGGGAAGTTTTCTATGCCGAGAATATTCTGCGCGAACGCCGAGGGAAGGTTTCCGAAGTAACCGCCGAAAAGTACGCCGCATATTATGGTTGATATTCCGCATATTGAGAACATGTCAAGCATCTTTTTCATGGTCGAGCCGTCTTTGGCACGAAGAAACGAAGCAAGCGCTTTTGCTCCGAAAAGCAGAATAAGACCGTACAAAACGTCCTGCATAATAAGCCCGAAAATTATGAAGTAGAATATCGACATCACAAATGTGGGATCTACTCCGTGGTAGTCTGGATACGAGTAAAGGCCGAGCACCGATTCAAAGGGAGTAGCAAGCCGGCGGTTGAGAAGCTTTACCGGAACCTTGTCGTCTTCTGCCGGCGTTTCAAGGCTGTAACAGCACTCAAAGCCGGAAAGCTTTTTTTCGAGAGCCGGAGCCATGTATTCCGGTACCCAGCCGGTGAGAATACACGCGCTGTCGGTTGAAATAAGCTTTTGTTTTATTCTTTCCGCTTCAAGGCGGCTTGAAAGATAGTCGATGGTCTGTTCAAGAACCGGGAGCTTTTCGGCAAGCAAGCGGTATGAGGAGGTTAGTTTTACAATGTTTTCGTTATAATTTTCAATGTCGCTTTTTAATTTTTCAATCTGACCGGCAGCCGAAAGAGAGCTGTCAAACGGCAGTATTCTTGAGAATCCCTCTGATCCTAATTCCTTTAAGAATTCAGCGGCGTCCTGCTTTAGCACAACGGCAAGCACATATGAAAAGTCGCCATATACGCCGAGAGTTACAAGTTCATAGTCAAAGCCCGCCTCATCAAGCCGTTTTTTGACGTCATCAAGCTTTATTATTTTGGGAAATGTTCCCCGTATCACCGAGGTATATGCGGTTGAGTCGAGATTCAGCGGCTCGTCAAGGCTTTCAAACGGTACAAACGACGCAATATCGTTTGACGCCTTGTTAACGGCGGCACGGGCGAAAGAGATATCCTTGCTTATCCGCTCGGTTTCGGCGGCTACGTCAAAAGCCTCGTCCGTAAAGCTTTCCAGGGACTCAAACTGAGCTCTGGTAAGGACCGGAGGAAGCAGGCGCTTTTTCTTGCCGGAGCCGTATGGAGAAAGCGTATCGAGCGCGTTTTTGAGGCGCTGTAAATTTTGTTCGGCAAGATATATGTCTGAGTCGTTGCCGAAGCTTTCGGCGTATTCCGGAAGCGCCGACATATCAAATTCAGACGTTTCAACCGCTTCAAGCCACATAATTTCGGAACAAAGCTTGTCAATGTCGCTTTTCAGAGCGGCAAGGGTAAGCTTTTTCATTGCTGCAATCATAGTGCGAACAACTCCTTGAGAATGTAATCGGCTGCTTTGGAAATATTGTTTTCGGCAGAAGCACGAAGCTTAGCGGATTTATCAAAAAATGTTCTGTTTTGCTCTTCGGTAAGGGCAGATATTTCTTTTTTTGTTTCCTCGAGGATAGAATCAGCCTGTACTGCGGCATTTTTTTCAATTTCCTCGGCTTCCTTTGCCGATTTTTCGGCAGCGGCGGCAATAATGTTTCGGGCGTCGGTCTGTGCTTTTTGGCGTATTTCTTTTGCTTTGTTTTCTGTATCTCGTATTGAATCGAGCATTTCCATGGCCGTTTTATCCCTTCCTTCCCGTGTTTGGCAAAATGTATTTATTTGCTGTGAGAGGTATGCTTTTTTGATATATGTTTATATAATACACCATTCTACTATTAATTATTTAGTATATCACTATTTAACAAAAAAACAATAGATTTTATATTAACAAATATATAAACCAACAAATTATTAGTAGTAAATCAATTATTTTTTAAAAAAAGCGGCAGTTTAATAATATCACGCAAATTTTCAAAGGGTATAACAAAAACGCAAACGTCAGGCATTGAGGCGCTGAGCATACCGCCGTCAAAAAAGAAAGCCGCGCCGCTTGGTACAAAATAGAAATTTGAGAAATCAAATTTTGAGTTTATTATTGACTTATAATTGTCAAAGTATGTAAAATCCTTACGTTTTGAGTTTTTTTCGGCAATGGAGCAAATCAGCTCTTTGACATATCTTTTAGCCTTAAAACCCGTATCGAAGATTTTGGACGCCGGCAGCACAGCGTTTTTCTCGGCGCTCCAAAGCTGTGAAAAGCGTCTTATCTGCACTTTTTTTCCGTCAAATGCCGAAACGTCAACAAATACTGAAATGTAATTTTCATCGGAATACGCGACCTGGAAATTTAGCACCAAAGATGTCATTATACCGCCGTTTTTTTTGTAGAGCGACGCAGCTTTTGAGGAATAGCCGCCGGAACACTCACGGATGTAGTTTTCGCAAGTCTGCGAATAAAAGCGGTTAACTTTATTTACAAAAATTTTTTCGTTTTTATTGTCAGATAATTCTTCAAACACGGGATATTTCATATTTACCGAGAGTACCGGTGCTCCCTTATAGCGAATTATTTGTTTCTTACAGTCCGGCGTATATGCTCTTACGTTTCCCATAAAACCACCCTTCTGCCGCAATGCGGCATTTTTGTTCACTTTAAGAATATGAGGTGTTTTATGAAAATATCCATTTTGTTTTTATGTAAGTCAGTAGATTTTTGTTTTCTCGCATTAGTTTGTGAGGCTGCGTTTATGTCGCACAAACGGACATGGTTTCGCGGATGATAAAATCTGCTGTTTTGGCTTGCTCGTCCGCGAGTACTGCAGTGGCGCTTCGTCGCACTTTTTTCCCTCGTAGGAAAAAATGTGCAAAAAAAGTACGCGGAGGGTGTGCGTACCCTCTCGACTCCCATGGATATGGGGGACGATATGTACTTTTTTCGCTTGTACGAAAAAAGTACCAAAAAAGTACACAGAGGGCTTGCGAGCCCTCTTGACTCCCGGAAACGTCGTAAAACTCCCGCTCCGCAATGCTCCGCATGTTTTACGGCGATACCTGAAGTTCCACAGTATGTGGAAACGCAAGAAAGCGCAGCTTTTCTTTACTTTTTAGCGACTGCGGGCTAACACATCAGTGTTTTTTTGGAATTTTTGATTTTTTGTTATATGGGGTTTTGGTTGTAGTCTTTATTAAATAAGAATGAGCCGCAAAGTATCGCACGAACGGAGTGAGTGGGATGCTTGCAGGCAAAAACATTATTTTTCCCCCACTTTTTAAAAAAAAGTGGGCGGGGCATGGGGCAGAGCCCCATAGATCCCTCGTGCGTGGTTTGGAGTATAGCCCCGGCAGGTGGCAATATACCGCTGTAAATATCGCTAACGAGCAATCAAAAATAACATACTTAATTTTTTCGCAAATTGCAATAGCAACCTGCAATAATTCACAGAAAAGTAACGATTAGCGTAGAATGATGTTGGATT
>QAKH01000084.1 GCA_003343885.1 Clostridiales bacterium
CAGCATTGCGGTGATAAGCATGATGATTACGTGGAAAGAACACAGAACTACTTGTTCGACAAATCATTGGAGCTCATCGAGGCTGGAATCAACGTAGTTCTTGATTGGGGCTTCTGGATGAAAGAAGAACGTGACTATGCTCGCGAGTTTTATAATGGCCGAAATATAGAGTGCGAATTCCATTACATTGATATTAGCGATGAGACTTGGAAGGCACGCTTAATGAAAAGAAACAGTGCAATATTAGCCGAAGAAACAAGTGCCTATTATGTTGATGATAATCTTGCTGCTAAATTTGGTGCTCTATTTGAAAAACCAAGCAGAGATGAAATTGACGTGTGGGTTGAGCAATAAGGGCAAGTTCCCGGGAGGATGCCACAGATGAATTTTGTAACAAAAGAACCGATAAACAAAGGCTGGTCCGGTGATAAGAAATACTGTGTTACTGATGAGAATGGAAATCGGTATCTTCTGCGTATTTCGGATATAGCGGAATATGATAAGAAACAGTCTGAATTCAATATGATGCAACAGGTGTCGGCTCTTGGTGTTCCCATGTGTCAGCCAATCGAGTTCGGGGTCTGTGATGAAGGCGTGTATTCCATTCAGAGCTGGATTGACGGCGAAGATGCGGAGGATATTATACCAACACTTTCAGATACCGAGCAGTATGTCTACGGTTTGGAAGCCGGTCACATTCTGCGTAGAATTCATTCCATACCGGCTCCGGCGGCGCAGGAGGATTGGGAAGTTTGGTTTAACCGTAAAATGGATTACAAAATAAAGAAATATACCGAGTGTCCTCTGAAATATGAAAACGGGCAGGCATTTATCGACTACATAAACGAGAACCGACATTTGCTGAAAAACAGGCCGCAGACCTATCAGCACGGCGACTACCACATAGGCAATATGATGATCGATAGTAACGGCAAGCTCTATATCATAGACTTTAACCGTAACGACTACGGTGATCCATGGGAAGAATTCAATCGTATTGTCTGGGGTGCTCAAAAGTCTCCGATCTTTGCCTCCGGTATGGTAAACGGATACTTTGATAGTGATGTGCCTCTGGAGTTCTGGAAATTGCTCGCACTCTATATCAGCAGTAATACTTTATCATCACTCCCTTGGGCAATTCCTTTTGGTACGGATCAGATTGAGGTCATGGTCAATCAAGCAAAGAAAGTGCTGTCGTGGTATGACAACATGAGGAATCCAGTACCGACGTGGTACTCTAAGAGTTGCAGTTTATAAAATTATATTTTTTAGAGTGAGGAAAATTAAGTGGAAAACACACCTTATTATTTGGTATATGAAAAAAGATACAGAGCAGTTTATGAAGCAGGCGCTGAGCGTTGGGGACATTCACCCGATGACGAGGAACTTTATGCTACGTTGAAAGCTTGGGTTGAAGACAACCATCTGAAAGGCAAAAGCATTGTTGAATTCGCTTGCGGTGAAGGTGCAAGCGGAGTTATTTTATCGGAGTTAGGCTGCTATTATACAGGATTCGACATTTCTCCTTCCGCAGTTAAAAAGGCAAATGACACTCTGAAAAATTATCCAAATGCAAGAGCAGATATTCTTGATATGGTGAAACAACGCCCGGCCGAGACATATGATGCGGCTCTTGATTGTATGGGATTACATATGCTTGTAACGGACGGTGACAGACAAGCTTATTTGAAAAACGCCTTTTTGTCTCTTAAGGACAATGCACCGATGCTGTTTTACAAAGAGGCATACAGAGATGATGAACACAAAGATCAGATCGTAAAATCTCCTGTTGATTCATATGAAGAATGGCTTAACATAACCGGCAATGACTATGATACTCCTTTTGCTCGCAATGTGAATACCATTAACGGTGAATTGGAAGTAATGTTACCGTTGGTTCCGTCAAGAGAAAATGACAGAGTCGGCTATATGAACGAAATGACCTTTGCTGGCTTTACAGTCGAACGCTTCATTGAAATGGAACCATCAAAAAACATTCCATATTCTGCGAGTATTTATGTGAGAAAACCATAATATTAAATTGAGTAATAGTTGTCCGCTTGAAAGTATTATACTTAATAAAGCATACGGAGGATAACATGTCGAATCAAAATCGAATTATTACAGATATCTCCAATTACATATTTATTGCCGATACGCCTGCAAAGGTGGATGCAATTTTTCTTCCGGGCGGTTCACATCCTGCGCAGCCTGAGTATGCTGCAAAGCTCTATAATCAGAAATTTGCGAAATGGATTATCCCTTCCGGAGGAGTAAGCGTAAAAACAGGTTATTGGCCCGGAGTGCGTGAAAAGGCGGATATCTACACAGGTAATTATAAATCTGATTGTGAATTCTTCACGGATGTTCTTCAAAAAAACGGTGTACATTCATCCGCAATTATAGATAAAAACAGCTCTGGTCATACGAGAGACAACGCTTTTATGTCGCGAAAGGTTGTTGATAAGCAAGGAATCACTGTAAAAACCGCTATGATCATCTGCAAAGCTTTTCACGCACGAAGATGCCTGATGCTCTATCAGATGGCATTTCCGGATGTACAATTTATAGTGTGTCCGGTACACTGTTTTAACATTACCAAAGAGAATTGGTTTACTACAGAGCAAGGCATTGACCGTGTGCTCGGAGAACTTGCGCGCTGTGGAAATCAGTTTATCGATGACATTAAGGAATATTTACTATGAATAAATTAATTTTAATCAAACCTTCTGAAGAGTACATGTATGAAATCAGCGCTTACAGACAATCATTTATTGAGCATGATAGTCATTTTAACGGCGACAGTGGCCTGGAAAAATTTGAAAATATTTCAGAATGGATCAATCATTGTCGTCTTATGGAAAATAAAGAAACTGTTCCAAATCCTAATTGGGTTGAGGCTGAACAGTTCATGTTGATACGTAAAGGGACGAAACGGATACTCGGTATGATTAATTTCCGTCATCACTTGAACGATTATCTTGCAGAATATGGCGGTCATATCGGATATGGCGTTTGTCCTACTGAAAGAAGAAAAGGATATGCAAAAGTTATGCTGACGCTGTGTCTTGAAAAATGCCTTGCAAGGGGGCTAGACAAAGTACTCATAACTTGTGAAGAAAGTAATGAGGCAAGCAGACGTACTATTCTTTCCTGTGGAGGAAAATTCGAACGAAAGGCAGTAGAAGGAACGAGCGTTTTAGAGCGCTATTGGATAACTTTGAAAGATAAAATAAACGCTATTGCATATTGCGGACTGGCGTGCTGTGTCTGTTCCGAGAATAAAGATTGTATCGGTTGTCAGGACGGAGGCTGTGAAATCCACGGTTGGTGCAAGAATTATAACTGTTGTAAAGACAAAGGGCTGAATGGATGCTGGGAATGCACTGAATTTCCATGTAGCGGCTCTATGCTTGACAAGCCACGCATCCGTGCTTTTGCGGAGTTTGCGAAACGGTACGGCGCAGATGAACTGGAAAAATGCCTCCTCAGAAATAAGGAGAAAGGCATTGTATATCACTATGAAGGTCAGCTTGTTGGAGATTACGATAAGTGCCAGTCCGAGGAAGAGGTAATTGAAATGATCAAAACAGGTGAAAACTTTTTTATAAGATCAGCGGTGCTTGAAGACGCACCGAAATGTGCTGATATTCATATGAGGTCATGGATATTTGCATACAGTCAGTATATACCAATGGAGATTATTGAACAACATAACGTACGAAGACCGGCTATGTGGGAAAAAGTCCTTAAGAATAATGTTGATACACATTTTGTGGTAATATACCAAAATAAAATAATCGGAATTGTTAGCATCAATCCGCCCAGAGACAAAGATCTTTCCGATTCAGTTTATGAACTGACCGGCCTATATCTTGATCCGGATTACATTGGACAAGGGTTCGGAAAAAAAACAATGGATTGGGTGAAAAATGAAATATCAACACGAGGATATCGTAAAATATCCCTTTGGGTTCTTTCACAAAATACCAGAGCTAAAACTTTTTATGAAAAAAACGGTTTTAAACCTTATGGCAATGTTAAATCAAGCGGATTAGGAGATACATTTGAAGAACGATATATCTGCGAAATAGATGAATAAAGAATAGGTGTGGTGATTTTGAAAAATGTCGGCTGGCGGCATATTGATCATTGCGGAAACTGCGGATCATGTGGTGGCTGCAAGGAAAAAGTGATTTTCGGGAAGAGTTTTCCGAGTGTGTGCGGATGTACTTTCAGAATTGACAATACTGTTCAGACAGATCTGCTATTCCTCAAAGAAATGGTTGATCTGTCGATTAAGGAGAAAAACGAATGAAATTGATTTTATCATCATGTGATTTCAGAAATGAAAAATCGTGCGCAGCAATACATAGAAATCTTCCGAAAAATATATCAGATTGCCGTGTGTTGTTTTTTCCGAACGAAAAAGCTACTATAGAAGCAATACGTAGCGGTAAATACGATTATCGAATGCAATCTTTTGGTTTTACGAAAAACAATATACATATATTTGATTATACCAACCCGGAAATGTTTAATAACCTTGATATAGATGTTATTTATATCAGCGGCGGCAATACTTTTGCAACACTCGGGCGAATCCGCAGCTGCGAATTTGACACTCAAATTGTTCGCTATGTAAAATCGGGTGTCACGTATATCGGCGGAAGCGCAGGTGCGCATATTGCGTCTCAGAACATTGAGCATGTGTCCGCTTTTGATCCTGTGCCAGAAGGTATGACAGAGTTTAGAGGATTGGGGTTATTTGATGGAATACTGATATGCCACTACACAGAAGCGCGCAAAACTTTATATGACAGATTGAAAGCAGACGGGAAATACAATATTTATGCACTTACCGATAATGATTCCTTGGTCATATGTTCTGAAAGTAATGAAATAATCGATCACTACGACCGTCTGATTGACGAAAATAACGACCCGGTACATGATCCGGAGCCTCTCAAGGCGTATATGGACAAATGGGACGGACAGAAATTTATTGATAAAATGCAACTTAACAAAAACAAGTCAGTGCTTGAAATAGGTGTCGGCACAGGGCGATTAGCTACGAGAACTGCACCGCTATGCGGCGAGTTTTACGGCATTGACATCTCTCTCAAGACTATTGCTAAAGCTAAAAACAATCTTAATAAATTTAAAAATGTGACTTTGATTTGCGCAGATTTTCTAAATTACATATTCGATCAGTCGTTTGATGTAATATATTCTTCTCTCACGTTTATGCATATTGAAGAAAAGTATAACGCAATTAAAAAAGCTGCAGATCTTTTGAATGACGAAGGATTGTTTGTTCTGTCTGTCGATAAAAATCAAAGTGAGTACATTGATTACGGAACGCGAAAAATTAAGGTGTTTCCTGACGACGCTGATACCATAGCCGACTACATTACTGCGGCCGGACTTTATATTTCCGAACGCTATGAAACAGAGTTTGCAAACATATTTGTAGCCAAGAAAGAGTGTAAATGTTGTTGCGGTCATGACTGTGCAAGGTGTGTTACATATATCGCAACGCAAAAGAATGACGATAATTTGCGAAGGCAGTCTCAGAGATTTTATAAAGAGCAATTCGGACTGGATATTCCGCTTGAAAAATGCAACTGCAACGGCGGCAGATCGGACAATATATTTGAGCTTTGCAAAGAGTGTCCTTTTGTCAAGTGCTGTAAACAGCATAACGTCGATTCTTGCAGTAAGTGTCCGGAATATCCGTGCAAAGAGATTTCGGATTATAAAGCAAAGTATGTAAACAAAGTTAATCAGATATAATGCAAAATACCACTTCTCGGAGGATAAAAAATGGACGTAAAAATTATTTCTCTCCGTATGGAGCGACAGCACCTTATTCATAAGGCAAACGAGGACGAATACATAAAATTATACCGCGATACGCAACCCGGACAAAACGTGTACTGGAACGGATTCGGACAGCCGCCTACCCTTTCCCACCGTGCAAGCTTTGATGATATCGAGTTTAATCGCAAGCGTCAGCTTGAGCGCAAACTGGTTAAAGGGCGTTTCGCCGGCGGCAATTTAGGCTGGATAGTGCCTGAAGATCTTGAGCTTTTTGCAGGATTGTACCGAAAAAAGCTTGTTAAGCCAACCCCAAATCAGCTTAGTTTACTTGAACTTATTGAGCGTGACGGACCTCTTAATATTCAGCAAATAAAACAGGAAACCGGACTGCTTGTTAAAACCATTACTCCGGTACTTCATCGTCTTCAGGAGGCTTTCCTGATTTATGAAGATCAGTACGACGGTGAATGGGACAGAGGATGGTACTTATTCGAAGAAATGTTTCCGCAGGCCGATATAGAAAAATACACAAAGAAACAGGCGCTCAAAATTGTACTGCAACGGTTTGCATACCGTCTTGTATGGTTTGACACTGCTATGGCAAAATCGTTCTATAAAATTTCCGAAAGAGAAATCAGAGAAGCAGCAGACGAGTTAGTGTCCGAAGAGATATTTACGCAGAGCGGTGACGGGTATTTGCTTAAGAGAGACGCAAATTTACTTGAAAGCTACACACCAAAGGAATTGAACTTTGTATATGCGATTCATCGCAATGATATACTTTACAAGGCACACGAACACATTCTGAAAGCTTTATCACAAAAATGGACAAACGGGCTCCTTTACGATCATGAGCCTCTGCAATATCTGTTGATTGACGGTAAGTTTCACGGAGCTTCAGTCGGACATTTCCGCAACGGTCCGTATGATCTCAATGACGTGGTATGTGATTTGCCAGACGCTGATAAAAGAAAAATAGAAATAATAAACGCTTTGAAGGAAGTCAACGACGGCAGATTTCCTCTGCGCTTTATGGGGGAATTACTGTAAATTTATATTTTCAGGATAACAACAAGCGTCGCGTGTACAATAACCTTTAGTTGAGCTGTGGGGTATTTGTTTGTGCAAGATATTTCTGTTGGTTTACGTTAAAATTATGAATTCTACTCTTAATACATAAAATCAGGATATCTGATTTTTTCAAACTCGTACAAAAGAAAACGGACGGTCACAGACCGTCCGAGTAAACCAAGGATACTTTAGGTTAAAATTACTTTACAGAGTCCTTGAGAGCCTTTCCTGCCTTGAATGCGGGAACCTTGCAAGCAGCGATCTTAATCTTCTCGCCTGTCTGGGGATTCTTGCCCTCTCTTGCTGCTCTCTCTCTAACTTCAAATGTTCCAAATCCTACGAGGGATATCTTATCGCCCTTCGCCATAGCCTCGGAAATTACATCAAAAGTTGCATTAACAACCTTCTCTGCGTCTTTCTTTGATGTGCCTGCTTTTTCAGCGATTGCAGCAACGAGTTCTGTCTTGTTCATAGTTATTTCCTCCAAATAAATTATTTACTTAAATACAGGACCACAGCCTGTCCCTTTTAGCTAATTATAGCATGTTCCTCAACAAAAATCAATAGTTTTTTTTGCTTTTTAAGCTTTTTTCAATATAAAATGTAAAATTTGTATTAATATGATTGCGTTTTTCTCTTATAAACGTATTAAAGAAATTACAAATGTTAAAAAGAACAAAAATGCGAAATTGACCGCTGAAAAGTAACCGACATAATACTTTGATTTTCCGGGATTGCACTTTGTATATTCCTTAAAAGTTATCAAACTTGCAAGCGACGCTATAAGAGTGCCTACACCGCCGATATTAACACCTATAAGCAAGTGTCTGTAATCCTCAGTAAACTGTGAAAGAAGTATCGCAGAGGGTACGTTGCTAATAATCTGGCATGAGAGTATACTGAAAAGCAAGGTACTCTTCTCGAGCAAAAACTCAAAAATTATTCGTACTACTTCTATACGAGACATATTTCCTGAAAACACAAAAAAAGCTGCAAAAGTAAGAAGCAGCGGGTAATCAACGTCTCTCAGTGCTTTTCTGTCAAGAAAAATCAAAGCCGCCGGTATCACTACAAGTCCTAACTGGTACGGAACAGCACGAAAAACAATTATTATCGAAAAAGCGAAAAGCAGCAAATACGTTATTGTTCTGGCAACCGGCAATCGTATTTCTGATTTTTCAACAGTTATCGGCTCTTTTTTTACAAAAATCAGACAAGCTGCCGTTATAGCTGCAACAGATATGACAAACGGTATTGCCATGATAGACATAAATTCACCGGTCGGAATATTGAATTTACTGTACAAATACAAGTTTTGAGGATTTCCGAAAGGTGTTAGCATTCCGCCAAGATTTGCCGCAATATTTTGCATAATAAATACAAAAGCCATTTTATCCTCATGGTGCGAAGATGCCAAAACAAAATAACCAAGCGGCAGGAATGTAAGAAGCGCCATATCGTTAGCTATAAGCATTGATCCAATAAAAGTGATGTAGACAAGCGCAAGAACACACATACGAACATTTTTAAAAATATTCACAATACTTTGCGCAAGAAGATAAAAAAAGTTTATATTTCTGAGCGCACACACAACTGCAAGCACACAAAATAAGCAGGTAAGTGTTTTAAAATCAAAATACCCGAGATATTCTATATCCGGCGGAACAAAAAAAGATGTCACAGCAGCTGCGACAAATGCAATAAACATTACTGAATTTTTTTTGATAAAGCCCAATACGGCGCTCATATTAAAACCTCGATTAAAATAAAATTATCAGATATTTTTTCACACGCGGGGTATTATAGCACTGCTGAAATTGATTGTCAATACTTTTTATAATGATAATAATACAATATAAATTGCAATATAAAATGACCACAAAAATTAAGCGACATACATTCGTTTAATAAGCAAATCAGAAGAAAGCCCGTTAAACAATCTTCTGGGATAGTTGTTTATCCAATGTTCAATCATCTTAATTCTCTCATGAGAGAATT
>QAKH01000019.1 GCA_003343885.1 Clostridiales bacterium
CGAACCTGTGACCCTCTGCTTGTAAGGCAGATGCTCTCCCAGCTGAGCTAACCCCCCGAGCATGCCATCGATCGACAGCACGATTATAATATCACATTTTTTCCTGTTTGTCAAGTATTCTTGTCAACCTTTTTCATAATTTTTTTATTTCCTGTCTTATGAGAGCGTTCTTCAATATCCGAAAGCACGTCGGTTATTGACACGTCCACATCGCACAGCATTACCTGAAGGTGGTACAAAAGGTCTGATACCTCCCCGACAAGCTGCTTTTTAAGCTCTGCGACATCTCCGGTGCCGGCTCCGAGATTTTTTGCGGCAATAACGGTTTCCGTACATTCTTCACCGACTTTTTTCAGAATCTTATCCAGTCCGCTTTTAAAAAGATAGCAGGTATACGAGTTTTCCTCGTTTTCGCTCTTTCTTTGAAGTATTACATTTTCCTGTTCAATCAAAACTTTATCGTTCATAATACGTTTTCTCCGTTTCTCTATAAATTTCTTTATCAATCATTTATGCCGTTTTCGTAAATTTTGGTAAAAAAGCAGCTGCGGTTTCCCGTATGGCAGGCAGGTCCTGTCTGGTGCACCTTAACAAGTAATGTATCAAAATCGCAGTCGGCATAAATCTCGGTTATTTTCTGAACGTGCCCCGACGTCGCTCCCTTATTCCAGAGTTCCTTTCTTGAACGGCTGTAAAACCAGGTATATCCGCTTTCAAAAGTTTTTTCAAGCGACTGTCTGTTCATATAAGCAAGCATAAGCACATCGCCGTTTTCCGCGTCCTGCACTACCGCCGGGATAAGCTCGCCCTTTTCAAAGCACTTTTCAATGTCTTTTTTGCTTATCAGTATCTTACCCATATTCCGCTCTCCTTAAGATGACTTTTTACTTCGGCAATCGTTGTGGTTCTGTAATGAAAAATCGAAGCCGCAAGAGCCGCGTCCGCGCCTGTTTGCCTGAAAACGTCCGTAAAATCCGCCGGTTTTCCGCATCCGCCGGAGGCTATTACCGGAATACTTACGTTTTCGCACACAAGGCGTGTCAGCGGAATGTCAAAACCGTCCTTGGTTCCGTCCGCATCCATTGAAGTGAGAAGTATTTCCCCGGCTCCGAGGCTTTGCACTTCCCTTGCCCACTTTACCGCGTCAATACCCGTATCAATTCTGCCGCCGTTAATATAAACATGATATCCTTCCGGCGTTTTTTTAGCGTCTATTGCCACTACTACGCACTGTGAGCCGAAGCGCTTTGCGGCTCTTGAGATAAGCGTTTTATCCCGTATTGCCGCCGAATTTACCGAAACCTTATCTGCGCCGGCGTTAAGCAGAGTGCGAAAATCGTCGGTATCGGATATTCCTCCTCCGACCGTAAGCGGCATAAAGACTTTTTTTGCCGTACGCTCCACAACGTCTACAATGGTTTTGCGTTTTTCATGCGTTGCGGTAATATCTAAGAATACAAGCTCGTCGGCGCCCTGTTCATTATAAAACTGCGCTGTTTCGACGGGATCCCCGGCGTCTATGAGATTTACGAAGTTTACGCCTTTGACGACTCTGCCGTCTTTTACGTCAAGGCATGGAATTATTCTTTTTGCAAGCATGGGATATATTATTCCTCTCTTTGTTTTGTAAGGCGTATTGCCTCTTCAAGATCAAGCGTTCCGTCGTATATCGAACGTCCGGCTATCGCGCCGTAAAGGTTCATTTTCGCAAGATTTTTTATGTCCTCTATATCCTTGATTCCGCCGCTTGCCGTAATGTCGGCATCAACGGCGTTTTTTAATGCCGAGAGCATTTCAAGATTAGGACCGTCAAGCGTGCCGTCCTTGGAAATATCGGTGAAAATGATATTTTTAACGCCTATTTTCTGCATTTCGCAGGCAAATTCGATATAATCCACGTCTGAGGTTTCAAGCCAGCCGGAGGTGCTGACCTTTCCGTTTTTAGCGTCTATTCCTACGGCGATTTTTTCAGCGTATTTATCTACGGCTCTTTTACAAAAATCTTTATCTTTAAGCGCTGCCGAGCCGAGAATTACACGTGAGATACCGTGCGACAGGTAAAAATCCACGGTTTCCATGTCACGGATTCCTCCGCCGAGCTCAATGGGAACGCTGCATGATGCGGCAAGTTTTACAAACAGTTCGGCGTTGGTTCTCACTCCGTTTTTTGCTCCGTCAAGGTCAACGGTATGTATATATTCCGCACCGCACTTTTCAAAATGCCGTACTGTTTCGAGTGCGTCCGCCGCCACCCGGCGCGCTGTGCCGTACTCGCCTTTATACAGGCGCACACATTCTCCTGAAAGTATATCAATGGCTGGTAACAATATCATATTTTTCTTTCCTTTTTAAATATTAAACAGTTTATTTTAACAATAAAGATTGTCTATATTGATCCGCTTCCGGAACATCTACCCATTCAACTGTTTTATCAAAATTCTTTCTAACTTCTGCTTTTATTTCATCAAGAGTTACTGCAAAAAATTCACGTCTAGAATTAATCTTGTTTAGTTTTTTGGATTCAAATGCATTATGCAATGCATTTTCTAAACCGGGTGCATCTTCTGTAAAAATCAAGGCATGAACATCAAAGTCAAACGGGACTGACGCATCTCCTAATTCATAAATTCTTTCATAAGGGTCTAAGCGTCTTGTCATTCCTATTTTGTATACGTTTTCACCAAAAGCCCCTATATTGCTTATTATGTAGACGTATCCCGCTCTTCTATTTGCTTCACGATAATCAACATTCTCTATTGCTGTAACAGTATCATTTATTTGATTCTCCAATTGAATCTTTTTTTCTAAAAGTTCTTCAGTTTCCCCGTTCTTTTCAATTTGTGAAATAACGGTATTGAGTGCATTTCGATAATGTGTCTGCTCTTTTAGCAGACGTTTTCTCTCTTCTTCAATTTCTTTAAGAACTTTTGCTTCTTCCCTTTCTTGAGCACGAAGTTCTTTTTGTAATTCTTTTTCTTCTTGTTTTTTCTGTTGGAAATCCAAAGCTAATTTAACTTCTTCAATCTTTAAACGCACATACTCCCACGTTATAGAAATAGACATTGTTTTTCCAAGCTTAGATATCTGCTCGCTTATTTTATTTATTCGTTCGATAGATCTATCCAAATTTGAAATTTTTACATTGGCTACAATATCATCACATTCAACATTAAAGGCACGAAGTAATAGTTTTTTGTTATCTTTAACCATCGCACGTCCTTTAGCTACACTACCATCAACGGTCCAGTTCGTGCTACCCAAAGCCGCACAATCATTCTTAATATATTCTTTTTGTTTATCTCTGAGCTCTTTAAGCTTATCTTTATATAAATCTGAGTTAGCAAACTCAAAAGTAGGTTTATATAGTCCATATTCTTGAACAACTATATCAGTTTCAAAAACAGAAATCTGCTTTTTCTTTTCTAAAATTTCTTTATTAAGTACGCCAATTTTTATATTTAATTCATCAATTACATTTTTATTGTCAGATATATTTATATTTAATTCATCAACTGTTGTCTTCAAAATTTTAATCTGAGCGTTAAGAGCGTCAATTTCTCTGTTCTCAGGAAGCAATAAAGAATTTAGCCTTGACACTTCATGCTCAAGTCTTGCTTTTTCTTCCATTAATGCTTTTTCCTTTTTTGATGGACCAAATAATCCCATTGATACAACCTCCATTATTTTTTTAATTTTTTAGACCACTCAATAAAATTTCTTTTTCAAGTTTGGGAAAAATAACCACAAAACTATATAAAGCTGACCAAACCTTTAGACAGTCAATTCCATTAACTTCATTATTACTCATTCCATGAATTAAAAAATTCCTGTTGATAACCACTGGCTCTTTTTCAAAATTTTTGCTATTCTGAAAGAGAGTAAACAAACAATTAATGATTAAAGTGAATTGCAGGTAATGCAAATAAGTGTTTTCCTTGTAAAGTTTTTCACTTTTCTTTAATTCTCCGACAGCGCTTGCTCCCGTTTTTAAATATCCGTTTTCATTTAATAACGCTCTGTTGATTAGTTGTCGGTCAATCAAACTAAACAGCAATAAAACGGAAGATTTATATTTTTGATTGATATAAGCAAAATAGGCTTCTTCTAAATCTTTTTTGTTAACATCGAAATTTTTTAATTCTTCCATCATTCTTGTTATTGATTCTACGTTGGCATACTTAAGCATAATAGAATCTGCTTCTTGTGAAGATTTTGGAGCAGTAAGAAAAAATTTATTGTTTATATTTGCATTGAAGGACCAACCAAAGTTTCCCCATTCTTTATATGCCTTAACATATTCCTCATTGCAACCTGCATTAATTAATACACTCCCAATCTCGTCAATCGAATAACCTATTGCGGAGATAATAGAGTCGTAATCGTATATTTGTTGCGAACTCGCAAAATTTTCTGCGTATTTTTTCATTGCTGAGAACATATTCTCAATAGCATCTTTTATTGAAATACCTTTATCCGAAGAGCTAACTTTTGTTGACAGTTTGATAGTCCCCATTATAATAAGCGCCTTTCGATATTATTACACGAATGTTTATTATTTTCCCGGTACAATTTTGACTCCGATAAGGCGTGCTATTTCGACAGCCTGTTGGGCTGAAACCTTTGCTCCTTTCAGCTCACGCAGTGTTTCGGAAAGCGCAACAGCGGTTATGTCGCAGTCGGAAAAGTCTATTCCTTTGAGCGGCGTTTTGAAAAAATCCGCTCCGGTGAAGTCGCACCCTGAAAACACAGGGCGCGTCAAGCGCATTTCCGCAAGAGAGGCTTCTTTAAAAGAACAGTCTGCAAATTCCGTGCGTTCTATGACGCCGGAGTGAAAATTTCCGTATCTCAGAGAGGACTCTTTGAAATGGCTTTCTTTGATGTGACAGCCGGCAAAGCTGCAGCTTTCAAGCACGCTGTCCGAAATTTTTACACCTCTGAGGTACACATTCTGAAAATCACACATTTTAACGGTACAGTTTTTAAAAGTACAGTCATAGAAGCTGGCGCCTTTGAAAATACAGTCGCAAAAGCCGCAGTTTTCAAATACTACGTTTTTAAATTCCATGCCGGACGCATCGGCGCCGGATATTTCTTCGCCCGAAAAGCTTTCACATTCCATAAATTCCCGGTCATCACGCTCGGCAGACAGCTTTTGGGCAAAGCTTGTGCTTTTTTTAATATTTTCGCTTTTATCAGTATTCTCCATTTGACTTTTTCCTTCCGCTAAAATTCAAGCCTTGTCACTTGAAGCACTGTTTCAGCTGTTTTTGCAGAAGTTCCAGAACGCTTTCAATATATCAAGTCCGACTTTTTCGCTTTTTTCCGGATGGAACTGTGTGCCGAAAACATTTTTATTATCCGTGATTACGGCAGACACCGTATCGCCGTAGACTGTGTGAGCGGCAAGGTTATTTTCGGGGTTATCGAGTATCACCTTATAGGAATGTACGAAATAGACGTAATCTCCGGTTTTGGTTAAAGATAAAATGGGACAGCCTTTTTTATCCACCGTAAGGTCATTCCAGCCCATATGCGGAATCTTAAGACCGGCAGGCTGCATCTTTTCACATTTTCCGCAGATCAGTCCGAGACCTTTTGTCGGGCGCACTTCGGTACTGCTGTCGACAAGCAGCTGCATACCGAGGCATATTCCCAAAAGAGGAGTGCCGGCGGCGCACTTTTCTCTGATTATTTGAGAGATCCGGCTCTCGTCGAGTGTACTCATAGCGTCGGGAAAAGCTCCGACGCCGGGCAAAATGAGTGCATCGGCTGATTCTATTTCTTTTGCAAGACCAATGACTTTATTTGGTATACCAAGAAAGTCCAGAGCGTTTTTTACCGAGTGGAGATTTCCCATCCCGTAATCTATAACAGTTATCATTATGAAAAAGACCGTCGCTTTCTGTTTTTTTATATTTATAGCATTCCTTTTGCCGACGGAACGTCGTCCGAAACCAGTTTAAGCGCCTGGCTTATGCATTTTGCAAAGGCTTTATAGCATGCTTCGGTTTTATGGTGGTCGTTTTTGCCGTACATGATTTTTATATGCAGAGTAATTCCCGCATTAAAGGCAACGGCTCTGAAAAACTCCTCGGTCATTTGTGTATCGTATCCGCCGATACTGTCTGATGAGAATTCCCCGTCAAAAACAAGAAAAGGTCTGCCGGAAAAATCAAGCGCGCACATGCAAAGCGCTTCATCCATTGGCAATAGGATATTTGCGTATCTTGCGATTCCTTTCCCTGTTCCTCTGACTTTGTTAAGGGCGGCGCCGAGAGCAATGCCTACGTCTTCTATGGTATGGTGGCAATCGACATGGAGGTCGCCTTTACAAGCGAGCTTCATATCGAAACCGCCGTGCACAGCGAAAGAATTGAGCATGTGGTCAAAGAAACCGATTCCGCTTGCACCCTCAAAGCTGCCTTTTGAACAGTCGTCCTTTACGGAGAGTGAGAGTGAAATATCTGTTTCTCCGGTTTTTCTTTCTATCAGAGCTTCTCTTAATTTTTGCATTTTTCTGACCTCCGTAAATTTATTTTGCTTTTTTCCGAAAAAGCTTGGCAAAAGTGCTCGTTACCGCGCTTTTTTCGCTTGTATGAAAAAAGTGTGTCAAAAAGTCGCAGGGTGTGTGCACCCTCCCGACTCCCATGAGTATGGGGGACGATATGTACTTTTTTCGCCTGTACGAAAAAAGTACCAAAAAAGTACACGGAGGGTGTGCGCACCCTCTCGACTCCCGGGGACGCCGTCAAATTTTTAAGATTTGACGGCGA
>QAKH01000106.1 GCA_003343885.1 Clostridiales bacterium
GGATATATGGGCGCAAGTCCGGGCGTGATGAAATTGTGCAGTGACAATAGCATATCACTTACATTCCTATCTCCTCATGGCAGATTTATCAGCAGGGTACAGAGCGCAACGAAAGGGAATGTACTGTTACGCAAGAGACAATATCAATTGTCGGATGATGAATCCTGGTCATTACATGTGGCACGACTGATGATTGGTGGTAAGATTCAAAACTATCGTAATATATTAAAGAGATATATTCGTGATTATGGAGAGAATGAAAACATTAATCGGGCGGTACAAGTGTTGGAACATGCCAAGCGTGAAGCTTTGGCGACCCAAGATAAGACGACCCTAATAGGGTATGAAGGCATGGCTTCAAATGCCTATTTTGAAGTGTTGCCTGTTTTGATACTTAATCAGAAGGCTGATTTCCCGTTTCATGGCCGGAATCGCCGTCCTCCTAAAGATGCAGTGAATGCCATGTTGTCTTTTGCTTATACTTTGATTGCTAATGATACATCTGCCGCACTCGAAACAGTTGGCCTTGATCCATACGTAGGATTTCTCCATACACTTCGTCCGGGACGTACATCCTTAGCATTGGATATGATGGAAGAATTGCGAGCCTATCTTGGTGATCGTTTTGTCTTGTCGTTGATTAATAAAAGACAGATAACATCCAAGGATTTTTTGTTTCAAGGTGATAATGGGGTTGTTATGACGGATAAAGGGAAAAAGACATTTATTTCCGCATGGCAGGCAAGGAAAAGGGAGGTGATAATCCATCCTTATCTTAATGAAAAAATAGAGATAGGGCTTCTGCCTTATGTACAGGCCATGTTGATGGCAAGATATATCAGGCAAGATATTGATAATTATCCGGTATTTCTAATAAAATGATTTACGATTATGCATATTCTTGTGACTTATGATGTGGATACTACGAGCAAAGAAGGAGCTCGCCGCCTACGACATGTGGCTAAGGCTTGCATAGATTATGGCCAAAGGGTACAGAATTCTGTCTTTGAGTGTGAGGTGACAGAAGCACAATATTGTCTCTTGATTGAACGAATCAAGCGTATTATTGATATGTCTCTTGATAGCGTTAGATTTTATATTCTCAATAAAAACGAGAATAAAAGGGTAAAAGTGATAGGTGTTGAAACTGCTTACAAAGTTAATAATGCTCTTATCATATAATTTATGCGAATGTGGAGTATTACGAAAAAAGTAGTATTTTCGCACCCCTTAATAATTAGCAGATTAACCCGTCTATAAGGCGATTGCAGCCATTAAGCTGAAATAAAAATGAGAATTCGCATATTAATAGGTCTAATTTATTGACTTATAATATGTAACTTTATACAGGGTCGCACCCCGTGTGGGTGCGTGGATTGAAACAAGCCGGTTGTCGAGAAATTGTATGCGAACGTAAAAGTCGCACCCCGTGTGGGTGCGTGGATTGAAACCGAGTGGGTGGATTCCCATTATTACGCCGGGGAGAGTCGCACCCCGTGTGGGTGCGTGGATTGAAACAGCCAATTGATCATGATGAAGAGTGATGTGTTGGATGTCGCACCCCGTGTGGGTGCGTGGATTGAAACGATGATGCAGCGTTAAAAGAGTATTACGACAAGGTCGCACCCCGTGTGGGTGCGTGGATTGAAACAATTGCACGACAAAGGATAAAATAAAAATAAGCAGCAAGTCGCACCCCGTGTGGGTGCGTGGATTGAAACAATGCGTCCCGTGTTGTTATTTCCTCGTTGGTACGTCGCACCCCGTGTGGGTGCGTGGATTGAAACCCGTTACCCGGTCGTTTCTATTGTGCCGAATGAGTGTCGCACCCCGTGTGGGTGCGTGGATTGAAACCGCCCTGCCAAACGCAAAGTCCAACCACGGTAAGTCGCACCCCGTGTGGGTGCGTGGATTGAAACTGATTTGCTTTGTTGCGTTATTGATAACCGGGAACCGTCGCACCCCGTGTGGGTGCGTGGATTGAAACCCGACAGATTGAGGATTTGCAACACCAATTACAGTCGCACCCCGTGTGGGTGCGTGGATTGAAACATTGCTGATTGCACGGTTGAGGAAGCGAAAGAAAGCGTCGCACCCCGTGTGGGTGCGTGGATTGAAACTCTAATATCCAATCCATCAAATAAAACCCAAACGTCGCACCCCGTGTGGGTGCGTGGATTGAAACCCGGATGGACGATTTGGAAAAATGGACTACAAAGTCGCACCCCGTGTGGGTGCGTGGATTGAAACCGTTATCAAAAGCCTACAACGTCCCCGTTTGATACGTCGCACCCCGTGTGGGTGCGTGGATTGAAACCGGACGGCGACAAACAGCCGGATTTGCGAAACCCGGTCGCACCCCGTGTGGGTGCGTGGATTGAAACTCTAATATCCAATCCATCAAATAAAACCCAAACCGTCGCACCCCGTGTGGGTGCGTGGATTGAAACCTTTGTTACAATCAAGACGAATTGCCCGCAGGGATGTCGCACCCCGTGTGGGTGCGTGGATTGAAACCTTTTTCCGGGCAACCTCATACGCCGTATAATCGTCGCACCCCGTGTGGGTGCGTGGATTGAAACAGATAATCCAAATAATTACGCAATTCGGTTAAAGTCGCACCCCGTGTGGGTGCGTGGATTGAAACAATCGGCAACCAATAAAAGTACGGTTCCGGGTAGTCGCACCCCGTGTGGGTGCGTGGATTGAAACCTTAAAATATGCCGGGTATTCTTTCAACGTGTCTAAGTCGCACCCCGTGTGGGTGCGTGGATTGAAACCTCTTTCCGCACACCAACCATAACTATATACGGGTGTCGCACCCCGTGTGGGTGCGTGGATTGAAACAAATGGTGGTACGATTACAACGCCGGATTAGTTGGTCGCACCCCGTGTGGGTGCGTGGATTGAAACATAACAGAACGGTTTGGGTGTTTTTCCGCAACGCCGTCGCACCCCGTGTGGGTGCGTGGATTGAAACATTGAATAAGATTTATTTAAACAACATGACGAAAGTCGCACCCCGTGTGGGTGCGTGGATTGAAACAACGCCGATTACTTTGCAAAGATATTGGGAGCGGTCGCACCCCGTGTGGGTGCGTGGATTGAAACATTTGACAAAAATACATTGTTGGAAGATAAATTGTGTCGCACCCCGTGTGGGTGCGTGGATTGAAACTTTATTGATATAGTCAAAGCAACCGGAACCGCATTAGTCGCACCCCGTGTGGGTGCGTGGATTGAAACCGGTATTGGTTGAAAATGGCATTATTGAACTGAGTCGCACCCCGTGTGGGTGCGTGGATTGAAACCCGGTTGATGATTGTTATTTGCCTTATATGAGCGACAAGTCGCACCCCGTGTGGGTGCGTGGATTGAAACGTCCCGGCGGGTTGGGTTATGACCTTAAAAAAGGTCGCACCCCGTGTGGGTGCGTGGATTGAAACCCCCAAAAGTACCTTAATGCCTACAATACCGACGGCGTCGCACCCCGTGTGGGTGCGTGGATTGAAACTTGTTTTTTGGGCGGTACGAATTGGGAACAAGAGTCGCACCCCGTGTGGGTGCGTGGATTGAAACTGATAAAATGGATTGCCGACAAAGGTATTGACGAAGTCGCACCCCGTGTGGGTGCGTGGATTGAAACACTCCGGTACGCTCCGTTTTAAGCCCTGCAACCTGTCGCACCCCGTGTGGGTGCGTGGATTGAAACTTAAAAAACAGCAAATGCCAACGTATGTTGCAGTCGCACCCCGTGTGGGTGCGTGGATTGAAACCCGGATAAATTATAAAAGCTATGATTAAAAGAAAGTCGCACCCCGTGTGGGTGCGTGGATTGAAACACGACAAAAGACGGCAGAGAGATTCCGGAACGTACGTCGCACCCCGTGTGGGTGCGTGGATTGAAACTTCTTCGTCGTTTGTCTTTCTCATTCGTTGAATCAGTCGCACCCCGTGTGGGTGCGTGGATTGAAACCAGTTGGAGACTGATAAACGTATTATCTTGGATAGTCGCACCCCGTGTGGGTGCGTGGATTGAAACTTCACCCGTTTCTGGAAAGCATACTGGCTTGCGTCGTCGCACCCCGTGTGGGTGCGTGGATTGAAACAAATTCATAGTTATGATTTACTAAACTCATAACTATGTCGCACCCCGTGTGGGTGCGTGGATTGAAACCCCGGACTGCACGGGACAATCCAAGGACCTGTTGAGTCGCACCCCGTGTGGGTGCGTGGATTGAAACAATCACGTTTGGCAAGGCTTTTAATTCCTCAACCGTGATGTCGCACCCCGTGTGGGTGCGTGGATTGAAACTCGGATGATAAATTTAGCGACTACGAAATGGACGTCGCACCCCGTGTGGGTGCGTGGATTGAAACGTCAACTACACGAGACAGCTTGATTGTCGTAAGTCGCACCCCGTGTGGGTGCGTGGATTGAAACTATTAATGACGATAGTGAAAGCTCCCCTGATCCAGTCGCACCCCGTGTGGGTGCGTGGATTGAAACACAAGGCCATAAACGGCTCAGAGACCCTCATGGAGGTCGCACCCCGTGTGGGTGCGTGGATTGAAACTCTGAATGGTTCGGCCCGGACGCCGAGAAAAAGAGTCGCACCCCGTGTGGGTGCGTGGATTGAAACTGCACAATATGCCATAAGAGATCTATATGCAGTAGTCGCACCCCGTGTGGGTGCGTGGATTGAAACTTTCGGATGTTCGGTCGCTAAGTTTCCTTATATACAAGTCGCACCCCGTGTGGGTGCGTGGATTGAAACGGTATGTCGCTCAAGCAGATTGAGCCGTATAAATGTCGCACCCCGTGTGGGTGCGTGGATTGAAACTCCCCAAAGATATCGATCGGCAAGGTGACGACCGGGTCGCACCCCGTGTGGGTGCGTGGATTGAAACGGGATCGAATATACAAAATGGTTGACTCAAGTGGTCGCACCCCGTGTGGGTGCGTGGATTGAAACAATTGAGCCGGTAATCCGTTAGCCCCGTTGTTGCCGGTCGCACCCCGTGTGGGTGCGACTGGATTGAAACATTTGTAAAGCGCAAGCTTTTTCATAAAAGATATACTTAC
>QAKH01000007.1:0-16386 GCA_003343885.1 Clostridiales bacterium
CCCTCCGCGTACTTTTTTGGCACCTTTTTTCGTACGAGCGAAAAAAGTGCGGTAAGACCGCCTGCAATACTCGCAAACAAACAAGCTAAAATAACAAATTTAATCTTTCGCGAAACCATGCCCGTTTTCGTGCCATAAACGCCAGCACGAAAACTCAGAGTAAAAAATGAAATATAAGTTCTTTTGCCCCGCTTTTCTCCGAAAGAAAAGCGGGCGGGCGGGGTTTGGGGCAGAGCCCCATAAACAATCCCCCGTTTGAGGTTTGGGGCAGAACCCCATAAATAATCCCTCACATACGGCGTTCGAGCTCTTTTGCAAGCTCAAGGTAAGCTTGTGCGCCTTTTGAGCTTTTATCAAAATAAAAGGCAGGCATTCCGTAGCTGGGCGCTTCCGAAAGCCGCACATTTCTCGGAACAGGCACAGTAAACAGCTTATCCGCAAAATGCTTTTTCAACTCGTCCAAAACTTGCAGTGAAAGGTTAAGCCTTCCGTCAAACATAGTGACAATAACGCCGATAAGCTCAAGGCGCGGCGAATACATACGCTTAATCTGCGAAATCGTAAAAGTAAGCTGACTCAGTCCCTCGAGTGCATAATATTCGCATTGCATCGGTACAACTACGCCGTCAGCCGCACTCAGAGAGTTAATAGTCAGAAGCCCGAGAGACGGCGGACAGTCTATAATAATATAATCATAATCAGGTCTTAGAGTATCAAGCGCCTTCTTAAGCTGAAACTGCCTGTCCTGCTTGTCGGCAAGCTCAAGCTCCGCTCCCGCAAGAGATATGTCAGCCGGAATCACGTCAAGATTGTCAAATTGTGTCTTTTCTATGCAGTTATACGGATTTTCCCCGAAAATCAGGTCGTATGTCGATTTTTCAGGATGCTTTTTCGCTCCCACTCCGCTGGACGCATTTCCCTGCGGATCAAAATCCACAAGCAGAACCTTTTTTGAAAGCGTTCCCAGGGAAGCCGCTATGTTTACCGCCGAGGTCGTTTTTCCTACCCCGCCCTTTTGATTTGCAAAAGCTATTATTTTGCACTTATCAAATTGTGACATGTTTTTTCTCCGTTACCTTTTGCATATTCTTATTGCATATTCTTCATTCTTATATTACTGCTTACGTTCTTATATTGCTTACGTTTGCAGTATCGCTTTCGCTTCGTACCGATTTTCTTTTCCCTCTTACTGTTTTGGCTGTTTTAATGAGTCGTAGTATTCGTCAATCGCCGCTTTGAGTCTTTCGAGTGCGGTTGTTAACATACAGTCGTCAAGCTGAGCGCCGGCGGCGTCAAAATGTCCGCCTCCTCCGAGCTTTTCCAAAATTAACTGCACATTTATAGATCCGTCGGAACGTGAGGAAATGTGTACGCTTGACTCTATGCGGCACAGTACAAACGACGCACTCACATTGTCAACCGTAAGCAGCCTGTCCGCCGCCTTTGAAGCCGCTATCTTGTCTTTCGGCTCGGCTTCCTTTTCGTAAACGGAAATGGCAATCTTATTTTTGTATACGTGAATGTTGTTTTCAAATACCGTTTCACGCATAAAATCATTTATCGAGGTGCTGAAAAGTTTTGTCGCGTCATACGGACTTGCACCCTCGCCTCTCAGATACTGTGCGGCTCCGAATGTCTTAACGCCGGTATTTTTTGTAAACTGCTTGGTATCCAGAATCATGCCGGCGAAAAGAAGATTTGCCTCAGGACGGGTTAGCGTTCCGGGCGGAGTTGCCTGTTCGAGTATCTCGCACATAAGCTCGGATACCGACGAAGCCGCCGGCTCTATATACGAAATTTTCGGCGGATTTATAAATTCTCCCGTCTTTCTGTGGTGATCGATAACCACAAAAGATTCCGCCGACTCGTAAAGCTCCGGAAGCTCGAAGAACGCAGGATTATTTACGTCGCAAACAACAAGAAGCGTATCCGAACGTATCAGCTCATGCGCCATTTCACGGTCAACGAATAAATCGTCGTATTCTCCCGACTGGTTTCTCATACTTTCAAATATCCTCTTTAAGTTGTAGTCATGGATATTGACAACAACGTTTACACGAGTTCCGAGAAATTTGGCAATCCTTGACATTGCAACACATGAGGCAATAGAGTCGTGGTCAGCGTACTTGTGCCCCATAACTATCACGTTTCCGCTCTTTTTTATGAGGGAAGTGAGCTCGTTTGCGATAACTCTCGAACGAACCTTGGTTTTTTTCTGCACGGATTTTGAGCGTCCGCCGTAGTATTCAACGCTGGTTTCGCTTTTGACTACCGCCTGGTCGCCGCCTCGCTGAAGCGCAAGATCCAAAGCACTTCTTGCGGCGCTTTCTTTTTGCGCGAGCGTTCCCTCTATTTTGGATACGCCTATGGAAGCCGTGAACGGCATTGTTATGTTGTCTATTTCTATTTCACGTATCTTGTCAAGTATATCAAAACGGCTCTCGTCAAGCTTTTCAAAATGACGCTGTTCAAAAATTATAATAAACTTGTCTTTGTCGTATTCCTTGAGTATTCCGCCGATAGAGGCGCACCATGTGTCAAGGGTACTGCCGATAAGAGCAAGCGCCGTGCGCTGCTTGTCCTGAATAAACTGAATTGCCTCGGCAAAGTTATCTATAACTACAAAAGCTACCATTACCGATTTCATTTCGAGTTCTTTATGAACAAGGTTTATCTGTGTTTTGTCGGTCCATAACGTAATGCAGTGCCCTTTTCCGACAGACGACGTTTTATAACAGCTTACATCATAGTCCACGCCCCCGACCGTTACCGGAACAGGTTCGGTTATATCACGAAACAGCCTTGCCGCATTGAGCGACGGACTGAAAAGCTCGGAAAGCTTTTTTCCGTAAAGAGTGCCCCTGTCTCCCGAAACAGCTAAAAACGCCTTGTTGTACCAGACAATTTCCGCCGATTCGTTTACGATAACAACCGGACTTGCAAGCGACGTTACAAAAGAAAGCGTAAGACCTGATAACATCGGGCTGTCCTTTGTAAGTCCTTTTTTTACCGAGCTTCGCCATACCAAAATAAAGTTTATAACAACATAAAGCGCCGTAAGCTGTATTCCTATGGCTGTTAACAAATTCTCTTTTCTTGAAGCGCAGGCAAGCGTAAAAACAATCAGAACAAACAGCCCGCAGACGATATTTTTGTTTGTGCAAAATTTTTTTAAAATGTCTTTGATTGACAGCATGAAAATCCCCCGTTAAGAAAGATTGCGCTACAGATTACATTTGTATCAGTTGATAAGCTGATTATTGATTCATTTTTGAAAGTATGGTTCCAAATCGCATGGATGCGCCGATAAAAGCAAGCATAGTAAGAACAAGCGACAAGGCTCCGAAAACAAACGTGATAATTAAAACTCCGGCTCCGATTATAACGGCGCTTCCGATACGGCTTTTTATTTTTGAGCAAAGTATGGTATAAACAGACCTTAGTCCGAGATACGCAAAAGGATACGTAAGAATTGATGAAATATTCATAAATGCACAGTAGAAAGCCGAGTCTGTTGAAAAAAGCCCCGAAACAAAATAGAGGACATATGAAATGTAAAACACACCAACGCTTACTCCCGACATTGTGAATGTCCAATTCCTTGAGCCGAGGTTTTCATCGACGGCCTTGACGGCTTTTACGCACGTCTTATAAAAAAGCAGTGAAACAGCCGAGATAACCGTGCAGTAGGTAATGATTATGGAAGGGATACTGTTTCTGACCGTATTTTCCATACTGATAGAAAACTGTTCTATCAGCCTTTGCATTTCACTGTCTGATGAAATATCCGACACCGAGCCGGTAAGCAGAGATGTGTACATTTCGGCAATTAACGACGAGATATCGCTTACGGCTTTTTTAAGCGTTTCAATATTCAATGAACCGTATATTTCAAATATAATAAGCGCTGCAAAGCAAAGCACATACACTGTGTACGACGCGGCAAGAGAAGCGACGGACACGCTTCTTGACGCTTTTTTCTTAGCGCAGAAAAAAAGAACGAGCGAGCACGCCAAGAGAAAAATAAGGTTTAATCCGCTTAAAGATAATTCAAAGTCGGAAAAGGTGGAAGAGGAAACAAGTACTGATAAAAATCCTGCCGCTCCGACTGCCGGGACTATCACGCACAAAACCGTCTTTTGTGAATTCAACAGCGCCGAATAAAGACACACAAACACAGAAAAGACTATAAAACCGAGTATTTCAATCAGCGGCATGTATGAAAAAATCGTTATATATAACGCACAGACGCAGCACACAATACAGCTTATAAGCCACCAAGCGCCGCCGTCGGTATTTTTTACGAGTTCTGAGTCCGAAGTTTTCAAAAAATCCTCTCCTGATAACCTATTGCCGCAAACCGGCTGAAAATATATATTACCTATTTTATTGTATCATAATACGCTTCTTTTTGCAATAGTATTTTCCTTATGTATCTGTTCAGCTAAATTAACTAAATTACACATAGGAAATTACTTGCAAAAATCATATGTTTGTGGTATAATCAAACGTAAGTGTCAAAATCTGTAAGTCATTATTCCGAAAGGTGGGAAGAGGCGTGTTCAAATCCAATTTTTCAAGATATGTGCTCACTTTCGGATTTTTAATTCTCATCTCTTTTTCGGCAGTTTCAGCCATAATGTTCTACGGAGTCATCGGATACGCAAGAAACAGCAAAAAAGACACGACTTATGACCTTGCCAAGATAATTTTTGAGGACATACAAACAAAAATGACTGTCGAAAACAAGACGTTTCGTTCGGCAATCGCAGAATTTCACGGAGATGTGTCGCTTTTCGAAAAGCTGTCAAAAATGCTTGACACCGTTGTTTTTATTACCGACACGCGCGGAGTTGTGCTGTATGTTTCCGGGGTAGACGACGCTTTTGAAGTGCCGCACATGATTGATGATAACGTAATTGACGATTTTTACGAAAATTCCGGCGTTATGAGATACGGCAATTTGGGAGGAATACTTCCGCATAATTGCTTTAATACGGCATTTTCCATCACAGTTACCGCTGACGGAATTATTCAGGACAAGGGACTTTTGATTTTATCTACCGCCGATTCCGGTGTTGATGATACCATGGAATACATGCTTATTTCGGTGAGCCTTGCTCTTATATGGGTGTTTGCGGCGGCGTTTACTGCGCTTTATTTCATAGGAGAAAGACTGAATAAGCCCATAGTTACTTTAAAGAAAAAGTTAGAGGCTTTTTCAAAGGGCGACTATTCCGTAAGAATGAAGCCCAGCGGAGTAAAGGAATTTGATGTAATAGCCGAATCCTTCAACAGCATGGCGGAATCACTTGAAAAAATAGAAAACTCAAGGAGAAATTTCCTTTCCGACGTGTCCCATGACCTGCGTACGCCTATGACGAGTATTCAGGGCTTTGTTGACGCAATAGTTGACGGAACAATAAAGCCTGATAAGCAAAAGCATTATCTTGAGATTATCTCAAAGGAAATAAAGCGCCTTTCAAGGCTTGTCAATTCACTTTTGGATATTGTCAGAATGGAATCCGGAAAGCTTGAAATCGAAAAAAGCGTTTTCGACCTTTGCGAAATGGCACGTCTTATCGTTATTTCCATGGAGGAACGCCTCATGGAAAAAAATATCGAATTCAACCTTGACTCGGAAAACGACAGGTGCTTTGTCTTTGCCGACAAGGACGCTATATATCAGGTTATGTATAATCTCATTGATAACGCTGTCAAATTTACCTCAGAAGGCGGAAATATACGTGTAATTATTGCAAAAAATAATTCACAGGACGATGAGGAAAACAAAAAGTATCTTATCAGCGTCTATAATACGGGCGTAGGCATTTCCGAAGAGGAAAAAAATAAGGTATTCAACAAATTTTTCAAGGCGGACTTTTCACGCGGCGCCGATAAAAGCGGAGTCGGACTCGGTCTTTTCATTGTAAAGACAAAGCTCGACGCTCATAAGGAAAAAATCAGCGTGGACAGCGAATACGGAAAATATTGCCGGTTTGATTTCACTTTGCCCAGAAGAGAAGCTTCCGACTTAAAGCAAAGACCGCAGTCTCAGCTGTCATCTGCCTCTAAGAGTACGGATTTTGAAAAAAAAGCTGAAAACAAATCCGAGCCGCAAAAAGATATTGATATTGACATTCCGGAAGATAAATAATGATAATAATGAATAATACGGAATTTAAATACTTGTAAAGTGTGAAATAATTCTCTTTCATTTTTTACGCTTTACAGCGCAAACAGTCACAATCTGAAAGGATATGAGTAATTTGCCGGATAATTTATCCTATATACCATCTTTGGAAAACCTTGCGAGTCAATTCAGAAAACTTCCCGGAATAGGCAAAAAATCCGCGTACCGCCTTGCATACGCGCTTCTTGAGCTTCCGGAAAAGGAAGTCGAGGATTTTGCCGGCGCTATGATTTCCGCAAAAAAAGGTATAACAAAATGCTGTATTTGCCAGAATATTTCGGATTCCGATATATGTCCGATATGCGCCGACTCAAAGAGAAACGCGCGTCAGATATGCGTCGTCGAGGACCCGAGGGACGTTGCGGCAATCGTAAAGATAAACGAATACAGCGGAGTTTTTCACGTGCTCGGAGGACTTATTTCCCCGCTTGAGGGAAAAACTCCGGACAAGCTTACAATAAAGGAACTTCTTGCAAGGATAAACAGTCTTTATTCAAAAAAGGACGCTTCCGGAAAAGATGACGAAATAGAGGTAATTCTCGCAACAAATCCAAGCGTTGAGGGTGACGCAACGGCTATGTATATATCACGTCTTGTAAAACCTCTCGGCGTAAAAGTTACAAGGCTTGCTTACGGTATTCCCGTAGGAGGGGATCTTGAATACGCAGACGACGTCACGCTTTCAAGAGCCTTATCAGGAAGAAATGAAATGTAGCATTATTTTTTAAGTTATTGATTTTTAAAGAAAATCAGCAATTACGTATTATCGCATGCATGGCAAAGGAGTGGAAAGATCATGCAGTATCAGGAATATGATAAGGAAATAATGGAAAAAGTAAGGAAACAAAGGCTCAAAAAACTTTCTTTTTTAAAATACAAAATAAATACAATATCACTTTTTATAATAATTCTTGCCGTAATGCTCCTTTGCGTTTTGTTTTTCATCATGCCGAAGAAAAAAATTTCCGAAGCAGAGCAGAGAGAGCTTACACAAATGCCGAAACTTTCAGTATCAACTTTGTGGAACGGAGAATTTACAAGCGGCCTTAATCTGTACTACTCGGACAATTTTGCTTTCAGGGAACAGCTTGTCAAAACAAAATTCGCTCTTGAGGACTTAAGGGGAGTAAGATACGATGACGTAAGGATATACGATTCGGCAAATTCTTCTTCTCAAGGCTCTTCCGGAAACAACTCGTCTGAAAGCTCTGATAAGGACAGCGCAAAAAGTCCTGTATCAAAAGATAACATACTGCTTCTTAAAAATACAAATCCGGTAAATCCGAACTCAACAACGCCGGCGATTGACCTTGATAATCCGTATTACACCGATCCCGACAAGCATTTTGATATTTTTGACAAGGAGTCTATAAACGACCAGTTCTCAGATTACACAAACATAGACAAAAGCGAGCTTGAGGGCGAACAGAGAGGTGCGCTGTTTGTAATCGGAGATACCGCGCTTGAAATATTCTACGGAAATGAAAAAGTAAGCAAGGACTATGCCGACGTAATCAACGCATATGCCGACGCACTCGGAGATTCCATAAAAATATACGACCTTATCGTACCAAACCACTTTGAATACGGACTGCCCGAAAAATACAAGGGACAAATCGGAAGAGATCAAAAGCCTTTTATGGATATAGTTAAGGACAATCTCAATGACAGCGTCACCTTTGTCGATATTTATGACTACATGAAAGAACACTACGAAAAAGGAGAGTATCTGTACTTCAGGACAGACCATCACTGGACGGCTCTCGGCGCATACCGCGCATACGAAGTGTTCTGTGAAAGCGCTTCACTCAAGCCGGTTTCGCTTGATACTTACGAAAAGCGCACGTCAACCGGCTTCCTCGGAACTCTTTACAACAGCTCCCTTGACAAGAATCTTGCCGCAAATCCCGATACCGTGGAATATTATGTTCCCGATCTTCCGTATGTGCAGACAAATACAAACCAAGATCTGTCCACTTACAGAGGTACGCTTATCAGCGAGTATTCAAGCGGTAAAACCAACGGATATCTTACCTTTATGGGCGGCGATATACCGCTTGCGACCATAGAAACGGAAAACACAAACGGCAAAAAGATAATAGTGTTCAAGGAATCATACGGAAACGCTTTTATTCCGTTCCTTGTTCCGCATTATCAGACAATTTATGTTGCAGACATACGTTCATTCCCGTATAACGCCGTTGAGTTTATCAAAAATAACTCGATAGGAGAGGTCCTCTTCCTTAACAATATAATGACCTCAAATACAGCGGCAAGAGTGGCAAACATTCTCGGACTTCTTACAAAATAGGAAGATGAAAAAGACGTGCAAAAGAGTTTTCAACACACATAACAATCCCTTATCAACAGGCATGTGGAAAACAAAATAAAAACTGTCAACATTTTATAAACTGCTTTTCAACCGAAATGCCCGTTATTGTCAACAGGCAAAATCAGCATAAGACAAGCGCTTAAAAGGCTTTTCAACAGTTTCAACACCCCCTACTACTACTACTATCTTATATGTATATGTTTATGTAAATGATATATCAGAGAACGACATCAAAAACGGAGGAAACAGGAAAATGAGATTTACCGTAAACAAATATGATTTTGAAAAAGCAATAGTTCCCGTAAGCATTATCGCTCAGAGCAAAGCCGCCGAGTCTACGCTCAACGGCATATACATAGAGGCTTCCGACGGAAAGCTTACTCTTTACTGCTATGATATTGAAAAGGGAATTAAAACGGTAATCGACGCTACTGTATACGAACCGGGAAAAATTGTTGCCGACAGCCAGCTTGTGCCTATCGTTCACAGTATGCCCGACGGTGAAATTGAGCTTGTTTCCGACCAGAACAACGCAATAAAGCTTTCATGCGGTGAGGCAAATTTCCAGATTCTCGGAAAAAGCGCCGAGAATTATCCGGAAATGCCGGAAATAAAAGGGCACACTTCTTTCACCATGACAAGAAAGCAGTTTAAAAATATCATAAACAAAACATCTTTCTGTATCTGTAAAGATGATACAAACCCCATTTTAAAAGGCTCTCTTTTTGAAATAAAGAATAATACTATTTCCGTTTGCGCTATTGACGGTATAAGAATAGCCGTCAGGACCGAAAAAAGCTCGGTAGACAATCCGGATTTGAATATTTCGTTCATTCTTCCGGGAAGAGCCCAGCAAAATATACTGCGCATCATGGAGGACAACGACAGCGAGCTTCATCTTGAGCTTGGAAACAAGCACTTAATTGTAATAATGGATAATCTCTATATTATGTCAAGGCTTCTCGAAGGTGAATTTCCGAGATATGAAAGATTTATTCCGGAATATATCCTAAAGGCCGTTGTAGACCGTGACGCCCTGATTAACAGCCTTGAAAGAGTTGCCATAATAAACGAAAAGCTTCATAATAACGCAAAGCTTCACTTTGAAAACGACACTCTCAAGATATCATGTGAAACGGAGGTCGGAAAGGTTAACGACCTTATCCCGGTTCACATGGACGGAGAAGCGGCAGAGGTACTTTTTAAGCAGACATTCCTTATTGAAGCATTGAAAAACTGTGAAAATGAAAAGGTACTTTTAAGAGTTGCGGAAAACGGCCGAGGAATGGTTATAAAGGCGACTGAGGAAGACGAGAACGAGGAAAGCGGATATCTGTACCTTGTAATGCCGGTTCGCGGAAGATAAAACGGCTAGACAAGACGCAGACTGTAAAAATACTGAAATTTTGGAGAAATAGAGAATGGCAAAAAAGAAAGAGAAAGTAAAAAGCGAACAGTCTTTGCTCACGGAAGCGGTAATTACAGACGAGGGAATTGTTGATACACTTCGTAAAAATTACATGCCGTACGCAATGACGGTTATAATTTCCAGAGCTATTCCTGAAATTGACGGATTTAAGCCGGCGCACAGAAAGCTTTTGTACACCATGTATCAGATGGGCTTGCTTAATTCGCCGAGAACAAAGTCATCCAACATTGTCGGAGCGACCATGAAACTGAATCCTCACGGCGACGCGGCGATTTATGAAACAATGGTTCGTCTTACAAGAGGAAATGACGCGCTTCTTCATCCGTTTATCGATTCAAAAGGTTCTTTCGGTAAGCAGTATTCGGATATGGCGTATGCCGCTCCCCGTTATACCGAAGCAAAGCTTGACGCTTTTTGTAATGAAATATTCTCCGGAATTGACAGGGATGCGGTTGATTTTCAGGACAACTATGACGGCTCAATAAAAGAGCCGGTTCTTTTGCCGACAGCATTTCCGAATATACTTGTTTCTCCTAATACCGGTATCGCTGTCGGAATGGCGTCTAATATATGTTCTTTTAATCTCGGTGAGGTCTGCGACGCCGTATGCTCATATATAGACGACGAAAACACGGATTTTATGGAAATAATAAAAGCCCCGGATTTCTCAACCGGCGGACTTTTGCTTTATGACAGAAAACAGATGGAGGAAATATACTCCACGGGAAAAGGTTCGTTTAAGGTACGCGCGAAATATTCGTACAATAAAAAGGACAACTGCATTGAAATAAGCGAGATACCGTATACGACAAAAATAGAAGCTATCATTGATAAAATTGCTTCTTTGGTAAAGGAAAAGAAGATTATAGAAATATCGGACGTGCGTGACGAAACCGGTCTTGAAGGATTAAGGATAGCAATTGACTTAAAGCGTGGGGCTGATCCTGAGAAGCTTATGCAGAAGCTGTATAGGCTGACTCCGCTTGAGGACAGTTTTTCATGTAATTTTAACGTACTTATCGAAGGCTCTCCGAAGCTTATGGGTGTCGGTCAGATTATTGACGAATGGCTTGCCTGGAGAAAAGAGTGCGTAAAGCGGGAACTTTTTTATAATCTCCAGAAAATGCGTGAAAAGCTTCACCTGCTTATCGGTCTTGAAAGTTTGCTTCTTGATATTGATAAAGCGATACGCATTATACGTCAGACCGAGAGTGAAAAGCAGGTAATTCCTAATTTGATGAAAGGCTTTTCGATAGATGAAACGCAGGCTGAATATATTGCGGAAATCAAGCTAAGAAACCTGAATAAGGAATATATACTCAAGCGGGTAAGCGAGAAAGAGGAGCTTGAAAAGAAGATTGCCGAAACTGAGTCAATCCTTGGAAGCGACAAAAAAGTCGGAAAGCTGATATCCTCGCAGCTTGTCCAGATAAAGAAGAAATACGCAAAGCCGAGAAAGACGGAGATTTTGTACGAGTATGAAGAACACGAGCTTCCGGCAAAGCAGATAGAGTCGTACGAAGTTTACGTCATAATGACGTCTGAGGGATATTTCAAGAAGATAGTACCCGGCAAGAACGATAAAATAAAAGAGGCTGAACAGACGCTCAAAGAGGGCGACAGTGTAAAATACGAGTACGACGCTAAAAATGACGATGATTTGCTGTTTTTCTCGACATCGGGAGATGTGTACAAGGCGAAAATAGATGATTTTGACGCAGTAAAGCCGCAGGCGCTCGGAGATTATATTCCGGCAAAGCTCGGATTTACAGAAAATGAAAAAGTTGTCGCCATGATTACCGGCAGGGATTACAAAGGCGATGTCGTAATTTTCTTTGAAAACGGAAAAGCTGTAAAAATACCATTGAAAGCATACGAAACCAAAACCAACCGTAAAAAGCTTACCGGCGGATACAGTACTGATTCTCCTGCCGCAGGTATTTTCTATCTTCCGGAACATTCGGGAAGAGGCACAGAAACAGAATATATACTGATATCTTCGTCTATGCGGTGTATAATTTTGAATTCAGCTCAGATTACTTCAAAGGTTACAAGGTCTTCTTCCGGAGCGGTAGTTTTCACGTTAAAGAAAGGACAGAAAGTACAAAGCGCCGAGATATTCAAGGACGACGGCAGCGAGGCAATGAAAATCTATTCGAAATATAGAAAAGTTAAGCTTCCAAGCGCCGGTACAACGTTTAATAATTCCGAGCAGTCCACTCTTTTTTAGTAGTATGGGGCTCTGCCCCAAACCCCGTCCGCTTTGCGGCAATGTGCCGCTCCAACTTTCGCGGACGAACAATCAAAAATACAAAATTTCATCTTCCGCGAAAACAAGCCCGTTTGTGCGGCATAAATTCAACCGCACAAAGGCGGCGTGACCGCCTGCAATACTCGCGAACGAGCAAGCAAAAATAACAAATTTAATCTTCCGCGAAAACGAGCCCGTTTTCGTGCCATAAATTCCAGCACGAAAACTCAGACATCAAACCAAAACCCCTATATAACAAAAACTCAAAAATTTCCAAAAAGCATCGATGTGTTAGCCCGCAGTTGCTAAGGCATAAGAATAAACTGTGTTTTCTTGCGTTTCCGCCATACTGCGAAATTTCCAGTATCGCCGTCAAATCTTAAAAATTTGACGGCGTCCCCGGGAGTCGAGAGGGTGCGCACACCCTCCGCGTACTTTTTTGATACTTTTTTCGTACGAGCGAAAAAAGTATATATCTTCCCCCATGAATAGTTTTTGTGATTGTCAATCCACTTTTTTCAAAAAGGGGCTTGACCGGGGTGCGGGGCAGCGCCCCGATATCAATACCTTATGTTTGCTAAATCATAAAAAAAGAGGTAAAATATGAACCGGATATCAGTTGAGTATGAGCAAGGGCTCTGCCCGGAAAATTCGATAATGTGCGGCGTTGACGAGGCAGGGAGAGGTCCGCTTGTCGGAAGAGTATATGCCGCCGCCGTCATACTCGGCGAAAAAATAACCTCAATGCCTGAGTTTGAAACTCTGAATGATTCTAAAAAACTTACCGAAAAAAAAAGAAACCTCCTTGCCGACATCATAAAACAAAACGCAGTAAGCTATTGCGTTTCCTACGCCGAAGTGGAAGAAATTGAAAAACTGAATATTCTCGGCGCAGCAATACTTGCTATGAACCGTGCCGTCGAAGGACTTTCCGTAAAAGCGGATTTTGCATTGATTGACGGAAATTATACAAAAGGTATCCTTATCCCGTGTAAAAATGTCGTGAAAGGCGACTCGCTCTGCCCGAGTATCGCCGCAGCATCCATACTCGCAAAAACCGAGCGTGATAAGTATTGCGTAGAATATTTGGATAAAAATTACCCCGAGTACGGCTTCGCCACACATAAAGGATACGGAACCGCCGCTCACTATGAGGCTGTAAAAAAACATGGGCTTTGTCCCGAACACAGAAAAAGCTTCTTTAAAAAATATTTCGAAAAACACGGTCATACGCTATGAATACTCTTAATATATCAAAAAGAGCCGCCGGAAAAGCCGGAGAAGATTACGCGGCAAAAATACTTGAAGCAAACGGCTGCCGGATTTTGTGCAGAAATTACACAGGTCTGAACGGTGAAATTGATATAATAGCCGAGGACGGAGCATATATTTTATTTACAGAGGTAAAACTGCGCCGATTTTTGACGCAAAAACCTGCCCTCGCCGTGGATAATAAAAAAATGTTGCACATTGTTAATACTGCTAATGAATTTTTATGCGAATATAAGGACAATAATTATTTATCCTCTCTTTCTGTCCGTTTTGACATATTCGAGGTGTTTTGCAGTAAAGGAAAAATTGTCGGGTATAATCTTATCCCGGACGCTTTTTCTCCTGCAAAACCAGACATTAACAAATAGCGGAAAAGGAATATTATGAATTACTTTGATTTACACTGCGATACAGCATACGAGATGTACGCAAAAAAACAGCCACTGTCTTGTAACTCTCTTGCGGTAAGCCTTGACGGATTTGACTCGTATGAAAAGAAAGTTCAGATTTTTGCGGTCTGGTCCGAAAATGAAAAGCCTGCCGGCGATGTTTACTCTGACTTCTTTAAGATTTTTGACAACTTAAAGCAGGAAATTGATAAAAACTCGGACCGCGCCGTGCTGTGTACCGACGCTGCAGCTCTTGTAAGCGATGATAAACGCCTCAAAATTATACCGGCGGTAGAGGGCGCAAGACTTTTGGAGGACGATTTGTCCCGCCTTGAAATGCTCAGGGAAAAAGGCGTACGAGTGCTTGTTCCGGCCTGGAAAGGAGTAACGCCCGTAAGCGGAGCGTTTGACACAGATACCGGACTTACCGAGCTTGGATACAAAATGGTGGAGAAATGCGAGGAGTTGGGAATAATTCTCGACGTTTCGCATCTGTCCGAAAAAGGATTTTGGGATCTTGCAAATGTTGCAAAAAAGCCGTTTATAGCCTCTCACTCGAACGCTATGACGGTATGTAATCACCCGAGAAATCTTTCCGACACACAGTTAAGGACAATTGTTTCTCATGGCGGAATAGCCGGAATAAATCTTGTTAAGGAGCACCTGTCAAAGGCATTAACGGCAGAAAATCCCGAAGGTTTTGACTTTGATAAAGTCCTTGAAACAATAGTAAAACACCTTCTGCATTTTATGGAAAAAGGCTGCGAAAAAAATGTGTGCCTTGGCTGTGACCTTGACGGAACAAGCCCGATAAAAGGACTTGAAAAGGTTTCTGATATAGCAAATATAGCAAAGTATATGCGCTCGCACGGAGCGTCCGCATCACTTGTCGACGATATTTTCTACAATAACGCATTTTCGTTTTTTGCACGAAATTTGTGATAATAACATAAACTTAAAATAAAGGAATGAAAAAAATGAACTATTTCAGCACCAGAAGCTCTTTGAAAAACGATCCTAAAACAGCATCTCAGGTAATAAAGCAGGGCCTTGCCGACGACGGCGGTCTTTTCATGCCCGAAAGCATACCGCACATAAGCATGGACTTTATTAAAAGCCTTTGCGATAAAGATTACTGCACCCGTGCGGCGGAAATTCTTTCCCTGTTTCTTACTGATTACACATACGATGAGCTTTTGAAGTGTGCGAACAAAGCATATACGGAAAGCTTTGACGGTCCGGCGGCACCCGTAAGCATGATGACCGGAGATGACATACGTATTCTCGAGCTGTGGCACGGTCCGACATGCGCGTTTAAGGATATGGCGCTGCAAATTATGCCGAGACTTTTGTCGCTTGCGCTTGGCAAAACCAACGAGCACAGAACGGCTCACATACTCGTAGCTACTTCTGGAGATACCGGAAAAGCGGCGCTTGAGGGATATAAGGACGTGGATCAGGTAAAAATCACTGTATTTTATCCTGTACACGGAGTCAGCCGCATGCAGAAACTGCAGATGGCGACGCAGGAAGGAAAAAATGTCAATGTTGTGGCGATAGACGGTAACTTTGACGACGCACAGACCGGAGTAAAGCAGATATTTTCCGATCCTGAAGCGGCAAAGAAGCTTGACGAGCAGGGTATGTTCCTTTCAAGCGCGAACTCGATAAACTGGGGAAGACTTGCTCCGCAGATAGTTTACTACGTTTCCGCATACTGTGATTTGGTAAACGAGAAGGATATAGAACTCGGCGACGAGATAAATGTAACCGTACCTACCGGAAATTTCGGCAATATTTTCGCAGCGTACATAGCAAAGCTTATGGGACTGCCTGTAAACAAGTTTATATGTGCGTCCAACCGCAACAACATATTGACGGATTTCTTAAATACCGGAGTATATGACCGCAACCGTAAATTTTACACAACCATGTCGCCGTCGATGGACATACTTATTTCGTCCAATCTTGAAAGACTGCTTTATTTGATGGCAGGACCTGAGAAGACAAAGAAGTGGATGGGCGAGCTTGCCGAGAGCGGAAAGTACGCAGTAGATGAGGAAGTATTTGCGAAGATAAAGGAAAACTTCTGTGCGTACTACTGTGATGAGGAAAACTGTGCGGCTACTATAAAGAGTTATTTTGACAGATATTCATATCTGTGCGACACGCACACAGCCGTTGCACTGTATGCGGCAGAAAGCTTTATAAAGGAATATCCGACAGGGCTTAAGAATGTTGTTGCGTCCACCGCAAGTCCCTATAAGTTTGCCGCCGACGTTATGCGCTGCCTTGGAAAAGATGTGGAAAATAAGTCTGATGAGCAGGTTCTTTCCGAGCTCAGCTCTTACAGCAAGACCGAGATTCCCCGCCCGCTCGCCGAGCTGTTTAAGAAGGATGTCCGTTTCTCTGTGACTATTCCGGCAAACAAAGACTGCATGCTTTCTGAGGTTCTTAAATAAATTATATGGGGCTCTGCCCCAAACCCCGCACGCTTTTTTGAAAAAAGCGTGGGAAAAA
>QAKH01000007.1:19944-24335 GCA_003343885.1 Clostridiales bacterium
TATGGGGCTCTGCCCCAAACCCCGCACGCTTTTTTGAAAAAAGCGTGGGAAAAAGCATTTTTTGCCGGCGGACACCCCGCTCACTCCGTTCGCGCGCTATCCGCCGGCTTTTTCCTTTTTAAAAATGGACTTTTGCTTTAGTTTTACTTTTTTGATTTATGGAAGTCAAACACAGAGAAATATACAAAATCAAGTTCTTTTGACCCGCTTTTCTCCGAAAGAAAAGCGGGCGGCGAAGCGCCGCTGCAATACTCGCGGGCGAGCAAGCAAAAATAACATATTTAATCTTCCGCGAAAACAAGCCCGTTTTCGTGCCATAAACGCCAGCACGAAAACTCAGATGGCAAACTAAAACCCAATATTAACAAAACCCAAAAATTTCCAAAAAACACCGATGTGTTAGCCCCATGTCGCTAAGAAGTAAAGAAAAAACGCGCTTTTTTGCGTTTCCACATACTGTGGAAATTTAAGTATCGCCGTAAAACATGCGGAGCGAAGCGGAGTCTCAGTTTTACGGCGCAAGGGAGTCCAGAGGGCGTGCCCTATGGCGTACTTTTTTGGCACCTTTTTTCGTACGAGCGAAAAAAGTGCGGCAATGTGCCGCTTCAACTTACGCGAATAAACAGGAGAAAATAACAAATTTCTCTTCCGCGAAAACAAGCCCGTTTTCATATCATAAACGCAAGCACACAAACTCAGGCTTAAGCCAAAACCCAATATAACAAAAACTAAAAAATTTTATAAAACATCACTCGTGTTAGCCCCATGTCGCTGAAGCATAAAAACAAAATGCGCTTTCTTGCGTTTGATGAAACTGTGAAAATTCCAGTATCGCCGTCAAATCTTAAAAATTTGACGGCGTCCCCGGGAGTCAAGAGGGCTCGCAAGCCCTCTGTGTACTTTTTTGGTACTTTTTTCGTACAAGCGAAAAAAGTACATATCGTTCCCCATCCCCATGGGAGTCGAGAGGGTGCGCACACCCTCTGCGTACTTTTTTGGCACCTTTTTTCGTACGAGCGAAAAAAGTGCGGTAAGACCGCCTGCAATACTCGCGGACGAGCAAGTAAAAAAATCAAATTCTTTTCCTGCGCTTTTCTTTAAAAGAAAAGCGCATAAAACATCATTTTCACATAAGAGGTACTGCGTAATGCCATATAAAAACGAACGCCTTGAAACTTATAAGAAATTTCTTTACGGAAAAACCGCCTCTGTTATAGGCGTGGGTATAAGCAATATACCTTTGATAAAATTTCTGATAAAAAACGGCGTAAAGGTAACTGCACGTGATAAAAGAAGCATTGAAGAGATTTCCTCAAACCCGGCTTTTGATAAAACTATCACAGAAAGCGAAAACGTGCGCTTTGTAACAGGTGAAAACTACCTCAAAAACATAAAAGAAGAAATTATATTCAAAAGCCCCGGCGTTCGCTTTGATAAACCCGAAATAACCGAGGCTTATAATAACGGCAGCCTCGTTACAAGCGAAATGGAAGCGTTTTTGTCGCTATGCCCGTCAAAAATAATAACGGTTACCGGAAGCAACGGCAAAACCACTACTACCTCTCTTGTTGCTCAAATTCTCCGCAACGCCGGAAAAAAAGTCTGGTTAGGCGGAAATATCGGTACTCCCCTCTTGCAGTACATAGAGGAAATTTTACCCGAAGACTTTACCGTTCTCGAGCTTTCAAGCTTCCAGCTCCATACCGTAAATCGCTTTGAAAATCCCTCCCTGCCCTTTGCTAAACTGTCTTTCCCCGATGTCGGTATAATAACTAATATTTCCCCGAACCATCTCGATTGGCACACCGATATGGACGAGTACGCCGATTCCAAAAAAGCTGTTTTCAAGTATATCAAAAACGGCGGCGTATTTGTAACTAACCGCCAAAGCGATGAGTACTGCGAAAAATTCGCGCAAGAAGCCCGTGACGCCGGAATAAATGTCAGAACATTCAGCGCTTACGACGGAGTTCCCAAAAACGGCGCCGGCCTTTCAGAAGACGGATATATATGCCTTGACGGAGAAAAAATTATTTCTGCAAGTGAAATGCTTCTCCCGGGATTCCATAACGTCGAAAATCTGATGGCGGCAATGTTGGCGGTAAAAGATTTCGTACCTGCCGAAGCCTTTGTAAAGACAGCACACACCTTTACCGGCGTGGAACATAGGTTACAGCTTATCGCCGAACATGCTGACGTGAAATTTTATAACAGCTCTATAGACTCATCTCCGTCACGTACTGCCGCCGCACTGTCTTGCTTTGATGAAAGCTACAACGGAAAAATCAATATAATTCTCGGCGGATACGATAAGCATATTCCTTTTGATACGCTTGCAAAGCCCATATGCGAAAAAAAGTGCCGCGCGTTTATTACCGGCGCAACGGCGGATAAGATATACGAAGCGATTTCTTCATATGAAAATTATAATCCAAATGAAACATGGCTTGTAAAATGTCCGTGTTTTGACGCGGCAGTCAGAGCGGCGTGCTCTGCGGCACTGCCGGGCGATGTTGTATTGCTTTCTCCGGCTTGCGCGTCCTTTGATGAGTTTTCAAATTTCGAACAGCGGGGAAAACGCTTTGCAGAACTGGTAAAAGCTTTTATCTCTGAGTAATTTAACGGCACTTTTCGTCTGATTTTTGCAATTTTATAACTGTTTACGCATTTCTTCCAAAATCTTTAAAAAATACGACACGTATTGCGCAATATATAATACTACAATATAAGTTAAGGAGGCGCAGACAAGATGGCAGGTTCCGAATATACAACAAAACAAGGAAAACTTATAGCGGATTGTCTGCGTGAAAACGCTTCGGTTCATTTAACAGCCGATGAGATATCGGATTTGCTGAAAAAGAAAGGCAATGTGGTTTCCACCGCAACGATTTACCGAAGGCTTGAAAAACTTACCTCAAACGGAACGGTCAGAAAATACATAACCTCTCCCGACGAGCCGGCATGTTACCAGTATAACGGGACAGACGCCGACTGCGCAAATCATTTTCATCTGAAATGTACCTGCTGTAATAAGCTTATACACGTTGACTGCCGGTATATTGAGGAGTTAGAGCGGCATATTGAGGATCATCACGGTTTTTTGGTGGATAATACCCGTACGGTGCTGTATGGGGTATGCGCAAACTGCCGCGGCGGAAAAAAAGATGAAGACGAGGCTTGACGAGTCGGGATATAAGGAAGAGCAGAAAAAAAGATATACTTTAGGAAAAATGTGTTGGCACATGAATGTGCCGGGACGGTGAAAAATGATGGATGAAAAGACAAAGACACGCTTAAAAAAGGTGTTATCGATAGTTTCCGTGGGGATAGTTTTGCTTCTCCTCATTTTTCTCTCGTACTTTTTTACCGCTAAATTCAAAGAAATCAGAAATGCCGAAAGTTTTAAGGAATATGTTTTATCGTTCGGAGCAAAAGGAGTACTTGTCGGCCTTGGTTTTCAGGTTCTCCAGGTTTTGGTTGCGTTCATACCGGGCGAGGTAATAGAAATAGGCCTTGGGTATGCGTTCGGCGCTTTCTTAGGTACTGTTATATGCTATGCCGGTTTGGCAATAGCAAGTACTTTGGTATTTTTGGCAGTAAAGAAATTCGGACCTAAATTTGTTGAGTTGTTTTTTTCCAGAGAAAAGATAAACAGTCTGAAATTTATACAGAAATATATAAACAATCCGGAAAGGCTGAAAAAATTAGTATTTTTTCTGTTTTTTATTCCGGGTACGCCAAAGGATTTGTTTACTTATGTTTTGGGACTTACGCCGATTAAGCTTAGTGAGTTTCTCTCGATATCTCTTATTGCGAGAATTCCGTCTGTTATTTCCTCAACTGTCGGCGGAATGCTCATACATAACCGTAACTACGTTGCCGCTGTAATACTTTTTGCCGTAACTGCTCTTTTAAGTATTGCCGGCTGGTTCGGTTATGATAAATTCAGCAGAAACAGGCATTCTGAACAGTAGGTTGATTGTTTATTTTATATGGGGCTCCGCCCCAAACCCCGGCGGCTGTGAGCCGCTCCAACTTACGCGGACGAGCAAGGGAAAAAAGCAAATTTTGTCTTTCGCGAAACCGTGTCCGTTTGTGCGGCGTAAATTCAACCGCACAAACTCAGGCGGTAAACCCAAACCCTATACCAAAACCTAAAAATTTGGTAAAACACTGCCTGTGTTAGCCCCATGTCGCTACCGTGTAAATACAAAATGTGTTTTTTTGCGTCTTATGATAATACGGAATTTCCGGTATCGCCGTAAAACATGCGGAGCGGAAGCGGAGCCGAAGTTTTACGGCGTCTCATGGGAGTCGAGAGGGGGCGCACACCCTCCGTGTACTTTTTTGGTACTTTTTTCGTACAAGCGAAAAAAGTACATATCGTTCCC
>QAKH01000032.1 GCA_003343885.1 Clostridiales bacterium
TCTTTGCTGCTCGTTAGCTGATTTTTGCCTTAATTAATATACAAATGGTCGTACTGTGATTTGTCATAGGGCGTGCTTTAGCACGTTCATTTTACCCTTGACAAATTTCAGTCGAGCATTTAAAAGCTATTTGGCAAAAATCGGCGGAATTTTGTGAAATCATTATGCTATTTTTTCATTTTAACTTTACAAAACCAAAATTGCAGTTTAATTATACTATCACTTATTAGATTTGTACATAGCTTTTTTGTAAAAAAACGAATTTTTGAATATAAATGATTTTGACTTGATTATATAATCAGTTTAAAAACGGTATTTTTTTGAGCAGTATCTCGATTTTTAAAATAGAGAATATAAAATTCCTGATTTTTTCAAAGATGAGACAAATAATAAAGATTCCTGCAGCAACCGCAAGTGTAAAAACTACCGTTTTTTCAGCGTTAATGGCAGCAAAGTCAGTAAAGCGATCTTCAAGGATACCACCCCATATAAAGTGATTTGTATGTGCTATGTAAATTGAAAATGTGGCTTTTGAAAAGAATGAAATGATTTTTTGCGGTACATTACGATTGATACATATTTGTGAAAACACAATAAAAAGACAAACAGAACAGATAATTACGGGAAGTGAAGTGTATGAATAGTCACGATAGAACGGCGTATATTCTTGGTCTGACTGCATTATTCTGTTTTCGACCGAAAACTTTCGTAAAGCGATAAATAAGGCGCTTGCTGCATACAAGACAAGGCATAAACATTTCCATGTTTTCCTTTTTTTTAAATGCACATGAAGTTTAAAATATGCCCCGGTTAGATAAAGAAGAATAAGCCATATCAAACTATATCCGGTATTTGTTACGAATAAATCCTTTTGTGCGTAGTATGGAAGCAGGGAGAATACCGGTAGCGAGAGCAGAAGCATGAAAGCATAAGTCCCCTTGGCTAATGAACGGATGGCAGCATTAAGAACGGGAGAGAGTATGTAGAGTCCGAAATAGCAGGTGAAATACCAGTATTGATTGCCCATAAGAGGAGTAAAACACCGTGAAATTGGATAAACGTCTGTAAGTGAAGGGCTGAAGAAGTAAAAAATCAGCCAAATACCGCAATTTATTGAAACAACGGTTAACCACAGTATGATAAGCTTAGAGAGTTTAAACCGTGAACGAAAACCTACATATCCGCTTATAAAACCGTAGCAGTTGACGGCACAGTAAGTGAACGCGAGCATTATCCACGACGCATTATACTGAGCCGAACCTTGTTTTGCTGCGGTTGAAACCCCGCCTTGTCCGAGAACATGCAAAACGATAATAAAGTACATGGATAGTATTCTCAAAAGTTCAATGCCGTAATTTGTTTTATGTTTTGGCAGAGGCTTTGAAGATATGTTTTTTTGTGCATGGTTTTGAGGAGCAGACATAGCCTCGGAAAAGCCCCCTTTTTCCGGCTTTTTTAAAGTGTCGTTTTCAATAGGCATGTATTTACTCCTCCTTCCAAAAAAGGGCGAATGTAAAAACAATCGCCCCGGTGTACATTATCCTGTTGTTATCAGAAAGTTATCTTTTCTTCGATATACGACTTCACATCTTCTATCTTTATTCTGACTTGAGTCATGCTGTCACGCTCCCTGACAGTGACACAGCCGTCTTCCAGCGAGTCAAAGTCAAACGTAATGCAGAAAGGCGTTCCGATCTCGTCTTCACGGCGGTAACGCTTTCCGATACTTCCGGCTTCGTCATAATCAACCATGAAATCTTTCTGCAGTTTATGGTACAGTTCTGTCGCAGGCTCGGAGAGCTTCTTTGATAGAGGTAATACCGCTGCTTTGAACGGCGCAAGGAACGGATGGAGTCTGAGAACGGTTCTTGTATCTCCGTCGTCAAGCGTCTCCTCGTCATACGCATCGCAAAGGAATGCCAAAAAGCTTCTCTCTACACCGAGCGAAGGCTCTATTACGTAAGGAATGTAACGGTCGTTTGTTTCCGGATCAAAATATGTGAGATCCTTTCCGGAGGTGTTCTGATGCTGAGTAAGGTCGTAGTCGGTTCTGTCGGCAACGCCCCAAAGTTCACCCCAACCGAACGGGAATAGAAATTCAAAGTCGGTCGTAGCTTTTGAATAGAAGCAAAGTTCCTCAGGATCGTGGTCACGGAGACGGAGATTTTCTTCTTTTAAGCCGAGAGAAACAAGAAAGTCACGGCAGAACGAACGCCAGTACGAGAACCACTCAAGGTCTGTTCCGGGCTTGCAGAAAAATTCCAGCTCCATTTGCTCGAATTCACGGACACGGAATATAAAGTTACCGGGAGTTATTTCGTTACGGAAAGATTTTCCAACCTGACCGATACCGAAAGGAAGCTTGCGGCGAGTGGTTCTTTGAACATTAGCAAAGTTTACGAATATACCCTGAGCCGTTTCCGGGCGGAGATATACAGTGTTTTTAGCGTCCTCTGTTACGCCCTGGAATGTTTTGAACATGAGATTGAACTGGCGAATATCAGTAAAATTGTGCTTACCGCAAGTAGGGCAGGGAATGTTGTGTTCTTCGACAAAGTCTTTCATTTCCTGTTGTGAAAAAGCGTCAATGGGCTTTTCAAGAGTAAATGAGTTTTCAGCGCACCAGTCCTCAATGAGTTTGTCTGCACGGAAACGCTCGTGGCACTCACGGCAATCCATGAGAGGGTCCGAGAAACCGCCTAAATGTCCTGAAGCAACCCATGTCTGAGGATTCATGAGAATTGCGGAGTCAAGCCCTACGTTGTAAGGATTCTCCTGGACAAATTTCTTCCACCAGGCCTTTTTAATGTTATTTTTGAGTTCAACACCGAGCGGACCGTAATCCCAGGTGTTAGCAAGGCCGCCGTAAATTTCACTTCCGGCGAATACATAGCCTCTGCCTTTGCAGAAGGCGACGATCTTGTCCATTGTCTTTTCAAGGTTGTTCATTTTTTACATTCCTTTTTGTTGTATTTTGATTTTATTTGATTTTATTTTCCCAAAAGTTTTCGTTTGTAAATGCTGATTTAATTTTAAATGTCGTTTCTTACCAAATCTTCAAAACTTTCTCTGCGTATGCCAAGCCTTGCTCCTTTTTCGTTCACGATAACAAGCGCCGGTCTTGCAAGTCTGTTGTAATTTGAAGCCATAGAGTAATTATATGCACCGGTTACACAGACTGCGAGAATGTCGCCCTTCTCAGCTTTTTGTATAGTCACATTCTCTTGAATAAGGTCGCCGCTTTCGCAGCATCTTCCGGCTATGTCTGCAACAAAGTCCATATCCTTGTCAGCTTTATTTGCAATAAGGCAATAATACGGAGACTGATAGAGCGCGTACCTGGGATTATCAGCCATACCTCCGTCGATAGAGATATAGCTCTTGTAACCCGGAATTGTTTTAATATTTCCAACGGTATAAAGAGTTACTCCGGCGGCTGCTACTATGGAACGTCCGGGTTCAAAGTTGATTTCAGGTTCGGCAATAGAAAATTCTTTGCAGTTGTTTTTAACTCTTGCGGAAATTTCACGAAGCATGTATTCGATATCGAGATTTTGCTGTTCAGGAATATATCTCACGCCGAATCCTCCACCGAGATTGAGAATTTCAAGTTCGGTTCCGAGTTTTTGCTTTACCTCTGCTATAAATTTCATCATGATATCAGCAGCATCGAGAAAAGGCTGCGGATCAAAGCTCTGTGAGCCGACATGACAGTGTATACCCTTAACGGAAATATTCTTTTTTGTAAGGGCATAGCGAATAATTTCAAGAGCCTGTCCTGTTTCTATGGCGCTGCCGAATTTTGAATCAACCTTACCGGTAGAAATTTTGACGTGTGTGTGCGGATCTATGCCCGGCGTTACACGTATCACAACATTTGCCTTTTTGCCGTATGAAGCACATACTTCATCGATACAGTCAATTTCAGGATAGTTATCCGCAATAAAATAGCCTATGTCGGATTTCACTGCGTAAACAATGTCATCATACGTCTTGTTGTTTCCGTGAAAATATATTTTTTCAGCAGGAAAACCGGCGGAAAGCGCCGTATATATTTCGCCGGGAGAAACCGTGTCTGAGCAAAGTCCCTCGCTGTCAGCAATTCGATATATCTCTTTGAATGAAAGTGCTTTGCTTGCGAAAAGTATCTTTGATTTTCTGAAGAGAGCCGATGCGTTTTGAGTGTAGCTGCGGCACATCCTGCGCATTTTCTCCTCGTCAAGCACGTAAAGAGGGGTGCCGTATTCTTTTGCGAGAAGTGTTGTGTCGTATCCGCCGACAGTGAAGTGTCCGTCGCCGTTGATACCATAGTTGTCGTGAAGAAGAACTGTTTTCATTGAGCTTACCTTTCTGTTCTTTTGTTTTTATTCTGTAAAGGAGATAAATTCCTTTATAATTTTCCAAATCTGGTCAGTACCGGTGTTCTTAGGTGCGGAGAAAGGAATGATTTCCGCATCAGCAGGTATTTCCGGATCATTTCTTAACGCAGTCAGATTTGCCTGCCGTACTGTTGTGTTAACTTTGTCAGCCTTGGTCGCCACAACGGCAAAAGGCAGTTCTTTTTCGATAAGGAAAGAGAGCATTGCTCTGTCGTCAGAGGTAAGACCTACCTTTAAATCAACAAGCTGAAGATACAGGCGAGGTCCATCAAGTGAAAAATACTTATCAATAAGTTTTTTCCATTTTTCACGCTCGGAAAAAGAGCGTTTTGCGTATCCATAACCCGGAAGATCTACAAGATACAGCTTTCCGTCAACATCATAGCAATTTACTGTTATGGTTTTTCCGGGCTCTGCACTGACACGAGCAAGGCTCTTTCTGCCGAGAAGCTTATTGATGAGTGATGATTTTCCTACATTCGAACGTCCGCACATTGCTATTTGCGGAAAATCAGTTCTCATAATTCCGGGAAGCTGGTGGGGAAGCCCTGCAGTAAGCACGAGATGAACATTGTTGAGGTTTATATTATTTTGTTCCATACAAACTCCGTAAAATAATAAGTCAGTATTTATTTTTAGTTAACGTGTCCGGAATATCCTTGTCCCGTTACCTCAGCAGAATATTCTTCGTGCATATCAAGGCAATCAAACAAAGGATCCTGGTGGTCGGGTTCTTCCTGTTTTGCCAGAATTAGACCGAGAACCTGAGACACATTGCTTACCGGAACGAACGTAACATTTTCCTTAATTATGTCGTCAACTTCCTCAAGATCAGACAAATTGTCTTTAGGTATGATTATTGTGCGTATTCCGTTTCTGTAAGCAGCCATACTCTTTTCGTGAAGCCCGCCAATCGGAAGAACACGTCCTGTCAAGGTGATTTCACCGGTCATGGCAATATCGTGACGTGCCGGAATTCCTGACAGCTCGGAAACAAGTGCGCTTATCATGGTGACACCTGCCGACGGGCCGTCCTTGGGCACTGCGCCTTCAGGAACATGAATATGTATGTCTCGATTTTTGTAAAATTCTTTATCAATACCAAGACTTTCGGCGTGCTTGCGGATGTAGCTTACAGCAGCCTGTGCCGATTCTTTCATAACATCTCCAAGCTTGCCCGTGAGTTCAACTTTACCGATTCCGTCAAAGCTCTGTGCTTCTACTTGCAGCATCTCGCCGCCGAGTTCTGTCCACGCAAGACCGTTGACAACTCCGACAGTGTCGCAGGTAAGCAGTGCATCAGGCTTTACTTTTCTTGCTCCGAGAAGCTGATTTATGAAATCCGGTGTAACAACAAAGGATTTTTTTGTCCCCTCTGCAAGCAGCATGGCTATTTTTCTGCAAAGTGAAGCGGTCTGACGTTCCAAGGTACGTACTCCTGCTTCTTTTGTATAAAAATCTATAAGTTCACGGACAGCATCGTCTGTGACTTTAACAATACGTCTGTTAAGTCCATGACGTTTAAGCTGTTTTGGAAGCAGATGATTTTTAAATATTGAAACTTTCTCATTTGTTGTGTATGACGGAAGTTCTATTATTTCCATTCTGTCATACAGTGCGTGGGGAATAGTTTCAGCGGTGTTAGCTGTTGCAATGAATATGCAGTCAGAGAGATCAGTCGGAATTTCAATGTAATGGTCTCTGAAAGATTTATTTTGCTCCGTGTCAAGAACTTCTAACAGTGCGGAAGCCGGATCACCCTGTGAATTAGAGGTAAGCTTGTCTATTTCATCAAGAAGAATTACGGGATTTTCGGATTTCGCCTGAGAAAAAGCTGTTATTATTCTGCCCGGCATAGCTCCTACGTAGGTTTTTCTGTGACCTCTGATATCTGCTTCGTCACGAACACCACCGAGGGAAACACGCACAAATTTGCGTCCCAAAGCTCTTGCCACTGATACTGCGACCGAAGATTTTCCGACGCCGGGAGGGCCTATTAGGCAAAGAATTTGACCTTTCAGTTCCGGAGCAAGCTGCTTTACAGCAATATATTCAAGAATGCGATCCTTGACTTTTTTCAGACCGTCATGGTCTTCATCAAGAATTTTTCTCGCTTTCTGCACTGAATATACATCTTTTGTACGAATACCGACAGGAAGCTCAAGAACCGTATCGAGGTAGTTTCTCAATACCGAATTTTCTGATGAGCCGAACGGCATTTTTGTCATTCTGTCGAAGTCCTTCAGAAGCTTCTCTTTTGCTTCGTCTGAAAATGCCGAGTTCCTTATACGAAGAACAAGTTCGTCCTCCTCCTGATCCTGCGCTGTATCGCCTAATTCTTCTCGTATTACTTTGAGCTGCTCCTTGAGGAAGTATTCGCGTTGATTTTCGTCAATTCTCTCACGAACTTTTTCATGAAGTTCCTTTTTAAATTCAAGTACACGGCTTTCGTTTTCAAGAAGCTGTATAAGTGTTTCAAGGCGGCGAAACGGGTCTGTTTCTTCAAGTACCTGCTGTTTGTCACGGTAATCAAAAAGAACATTTGACGCTATAAAGTCCGCAAGCATACCGGGATCAGTGATAGCCTGGACTGAAACCACTATTTCCGGAGAAATTTTGGGGAGCAGTTTTATATGATCCTGAAAGGCAAGAATTGCCTCTCTTCTCAACGCTTCGCCCTTGATGCCGCCGTTGTCGGTGACTATTACATTTTTTATCAAAACCTTAGCTTTAAGGAAATCTTCTCCCTCTATAAGCTCTGTATACTCGGCACGGCTTTTTCCGTCGATGAGCACTCTGTAATTACCGTCGGGAAGTTTCAGTGATTGTTTGATTTTTGCGGTAATACCTGTTACGGACAGATGCATCTCGTCGGAGTCTGAAGATTTTTCCATAACCGAAAGAAAAACGGTGTTGTTATAGGATGAAGCGGCGTTTAGCGCTTTGATTGATTTCTTGTTATTTATTTCAAAACTTGTCGGTATACCGGGGAAAATTACAAGACCTCGCAAAGGGATTACCGGCAGGACTGCATTTTCGACTTTTTCTATGTATTTTGACATGATAACTCCTTATTTTTAAGTGTGTATAGTTTTCCTATTGCCATAAGTTGCCGTAAGCTGAAACTATTTTGCTTACGTTAAATATAATTATTTCTTGCTTTTTTTGAAAGAAAATTTTGATTCTGTGCCATGCGCTAATCTTGACAGGTTGGCATGGTGCTTTAAAATTACTGCTATTGCCATAATGAATGAGCAAATGAAAGCAAAACCGCTTCCGGGAGCGGCGCTCGGACCGCCGAAATACGAGTAAAATGTTACGAGCGGGAAGACAGCCGCAGCGAGCACAGATCCCAAAGAAATATACCTTGTGCATATAACACATATCAGGAAAACTGCTATAACGCATAAGAATGCCATGGGATTCAGTACAAGAATTGCCGCAGCGGCGGTAGCAACGCCTTTTCCACCTTTAAAATTGTAGTACAGCGGAAATATATGTCCTATCATGCAGCCGAGGGCAGCGGCATATCCTCCGTGAAATATTCCCATAAGGAAACAACCGATGACTACTGACAAAACTGCTTTTAACATATCGCCTATAATTGTGAGAGCCGCCGCTTTGTTGCCGTAAGTACGCATCATATTTGTAGTTCCTGCGTTTTTGCTGCCGTGTGTGCGAATATCGTCACCATACATTTTTTTAGAAAGAATAAGGGCGAAATTAAGACTTCCGAGCAAGTATCCTATTAAAGCCGTAAGTACTATACCGGCAATAAGTACAGCGGTTCCGGGAGCGCCCGGCATCTTTGAAACAGCGGAAGTAATAAGGCCCTTTGAAAAAGCTTCGTTTATAATTTCAAACATTGTTAAATGAGTCTCCTTGGTACTACTTTTTTGTATTGATATCTTCTGTTTTCTCGGTTGATTTATCTTCAGGGGAAATGTCGCTGTCCGGAATTTCTGAGCAAGCCGAACACAAACAGTTTATATCTTTGCCTGTGTAACCTTTTTTGGAAAGCGCACGGTTGCATAAATATTTGATAAAATCGTATATAAGAGCAAAAATCGGAACGGCAAGAAGCAAACCTACAATGCCCATGAGAGAACCCATGATAAGCAATGCAAAAATTACCCAGAATGATGACAAACCGATTTTTTGTCCGATAATCTTAGGTCCTATTACGTTTCCGTCGAGCTGTTGAAGAACAAGAATAAATATGGCAAACCAAATAGCCTTTATGGGATCGTCTAACAGTATGATGAATGCCGAGGGAATCGCTCCCATAAAAGGTCCAAAGTAGGGAATAACGTTCGTTACTCCTACTACTACGCTTACAAGAGGCGAATAGGGAATAGCAAGAATGTTCATTCCGAAGAAGCACAGTACTCCGATAATAAATGAGTCTATAATCTTTCCGCTTATAAATCCGCCGAAAGTACGGTGCATTTTTATTGTTCCCTGTATCAGGACTTGTGCACGTTCTTTTTTGAAAACTGCATAAAGAAGTTTTTTGGATTGGCAGGAAAACCGTTTCTTATCTGCAAGCATGTATATTGAAATGATAAATCCCAAAACAAAGTTCCATATTTGCGTTGCAAATCCGGTTATAAAAGTGATAATACGTGGAGTATACCGGGTAAGAGTGTCGTAGACTTTTTCCAACCAGTCTACCAAACTGTTTTCAGTACTCGTGAGAAATCCGCTTATGGCATCAGAAGAAAGCAGAGGAAAATCGGACAGATTTAAATCAAGAAATTTTTCCACCGCAGAAATGTAAGAAGGAAAGTTTCCGTAGAGTTTTTGAAAACTTTGCCAAAGCTGAGGACCTATTATGTAAAAGAACAGTGCAATGAATGCAAGTGCTATCACGTATGTGAAGATAAGCGATGTAATCTTAATAGAACGATTTGAGTGACGTTTTTTTGAGCAGAATAACTTTTTTAGTATATCTGTAAGTAAATTGTAGACAGGGTTAAGAATGTAAGCTATTGCAAATCCGTAAAAAAAGGGACTGAGAAGGCCGATAAGGGAACCAATCGCACTTTTTACGTCTTTCCAAAATATTATCAGCAGGATGTATGAAATCAATATTGCCGCAACAATAAGAACATAAGCCGCAATAGTATTGTACTTTTTATTGAACTCCGGTTTCACATACATCCCTCCCCAGTTTAATATATATACTTTTATCGGTTAATTATATCACAGTAATATCCACATTTCAATAGTAATTATGTATTTTTACTTTTCCTTATGTAGAGTTACAATAGATGTGAGACCGAAAGTATAGAAAAAGTGATTGAGTCATGTTAAAATAATGTTATCCCTAACAAACTCTAACAGAAAGGACCCAATCACTTCATGAGTAATTATACCACAACAAAGAGATATTGTCCACACTTAATTACAACAAAAATAAATGCAGTAAAACTATACCGGTTAGAAAAAGATATAGACTTTGTATGCAGAAGGTATCATATTTCAAAAGCGTCGCTTATGCGTTGGAACAAAGCATATGACGGCACAAAGGAATCGTTGACACCAAAGTCGCACAGACCACATTCAGAGCACCCCAATGCCCACACAGAGCAAGAGTTAAAATGGATAAAGGACTATCATAGAAGAAATCCTGACATTTCAATTTGCGAGCTGTTCGGTAAACTACGAGAGGATAAGGCGTATTCGCGTCATCCCGGCTCTCTGTATAGAGTTTTTGTCCGTCTGGGCTTCAGAAAGAAAGTTGAATCCACAAAGAAAAAGAGCAAGCACAACGGTTATTACGATACACCTACAGAGCTGGGGGTAAAGTGGCAGCTTGATGTTAAATATGTTCCTGTAGCCTGCTATTCGGGTAAAGATGGGGAAAAATACTATCAATATACAATGCTTGAAGAAGCATCAAGAAAGCGGTTTATTTATCCTTACAAAGAACAAAGCGGCTTTTCCACCATAGATTTTGTGAAGCGTGCGATTACATATTTTGGTTACGCACCTACCACAATCCAAACAGATAATGGCGGTGAGTTTACGAATACCAAAAAGACAGATAGAGTGCATATTTTTGACAAATTCTGCCGTTATTACAATATAACACACAAACTCATACGCCCGAAAACACCTTGGCATAATGGCAAGGTGGAACGCAGTCACAGAAACGACCAAGAGCGTTTCTACAATTATTTGCGTTTTTATTCATATGAGGATCTACTCGTTCAAATGAAGCGTTACTTGTACCGCTCAAACCGTATTCCAATGTCGGTTTTGGGATGGAAATCACCTGAACAAAAACACAATGAACTCTTGTCGCTTTGAGGTGTCGACACTGCGTGTCGTCTCCGCTCGGTTTCGCTTCGCTACACCTCTCTTCGCCCCCACGCAGTGTATTTTAACTGTATTCTTTCTTTTTTATCTTTTTAGTCTCACATCATTGACAAATATACA